>JANQRO010000141.1 GCA_028284525.1 Myxococcota bacterium
GCCGAGACCGTCCTGGACTGGCATCGGACCTATGCCCCGACCTTCAAGCCGTCCTTCGAGCAGACCAGCGCGGGCCTGATTCGCAACCACCTCGTTCCCCATTTCGGATCTCAGGACCTCCGCGAACTCGACCAAAAAGCGCTCCTCGGCTTCATCGCGAAGAAGCTCGACGAGGGCCTAGCGCCGCCCACAGTGCTGAATGCCCTGTCGATCGTCCGTCGAGTTCTCAACCTCCTCCACCAAGAGGGCACGATCTCGCGCAACCCGGCCAACCGTCTGGGTCAGCTCATGAAACGCGTGGAGCGCCGCTCTTCAGCTGAGGTGAAGCAGGTCGACGCATTCAACTCGAACGAAGTCGAGACCCTCCTCGAGCAAGCTCTCCGTCACGAACCACGCTTCTACCCTGCCCTCCTCACCCTCTTCTCCTCGGGAATGCGCCGCGGCGAGCTGTTGGGCCTGCAGTGGCAGGACGTTGACTTCGAGACCGGTCGCATCGCCATTCGGCGAGCGATCGTCCGAAACGCCCTCACGACGCCGAAGAACGGCAAGGGGCGCACGATCTCGATGCCGCCGGGTCTCGCGTCCTGTCTGTTCGACGTACTCGCAGAGCGGCGCCGGCAAACGCTCGAGCGCGGCTGGAAGGAAGTCCCCGAATGGGTGTTCTGCGCGGAAACGGGAGGACCCCAGGACGAGCGAAACTTCGAGCGCACATGGTTTCGTCTGCGCAGGCGCGTCCAAAAGCTCGGCGTGCGTCCGCTCAAATTGCAATGTGCTCGGCACACCTACGCCAGCCTTGCGTTGGCGGCCGGGAAGAGCGTCCGGTGGGTGTCGGAACAGCTGGGGCACGCCAACCCGGAACTCACCCTCCGCACCTACGCTCACGTGCTCCGCGAGGAGGAGTCCGACCTCAGTTTCGCGGAGTTTGGCGTCGCCAAACGTCGCTCAGACGTCGCCACCCCATCGGTCGAGTCCCTGAACGAAAACGCCCCCGGTCTAAGCGACCGAGGGCATTCAGGAAAGCTGGAGCACGAGACCGGATTCGAACCGGCGACCCTCACGTTGGCAACGTGATGCTCTACCAGCTGAGCTACTCGTGCTTGGAAACTTTTCTTCGCTCCTTCGGGACCTTAGCGGTTTGTCCCCTGGGGCGTCGAGCCCGTGGGGAGCCCGCCATGGGCGCGACAGCATAGCCGATCCCGAGCGCCGAGGGCCCGCGCCCCCTCTGCGAACCGCCGCGATCACGCCGTGATCTTTCCATCGCGACCCTCGCGCGGGGGGAGACCTCCGGGGCGGTTGCATCGCTGGCCACCTAGAATCGCTGCCGTGACACGGGACGAAACCCGAGCAACCGACGCGGCCGCGGTGCGTGTCTTCCCGCCTGCCTGGCCGCTGGCTGGGCTCCTGGTCGGGCTGGCACTCCAATGGGCTTGGCCGCTCCGACTCGAGCTTCCCGTCCCCGTGGCGGCCCGCTACGCGCTCGGTGCCCTGATCGTCGTCTTCGCCCTCGTCGGCTTGGGCTACCGCTCGCTCCGCACGATCCGGGTCGGCGAGCAGACCGAGCATCCGTGGAAGCCGACCTTCCACCTGGTCGAAGCGGGTCCTTTCCGGTTCACGCGGAACCCGATGTACGTACAGATGATCCTGGTCCAACTGGGCTTCGCCGTAGCCCTGGCGAACCCGTGGATCGGAGCGCTTCTCCCGGTCACGGCGCTGGGGCTCCACTACACCGCGATTCTCCCGGAGGAGGCCTATCTCTTGGCCAAGTTCGGCGAGGACTACGCGGACTACCAACGCCGCGTCCCCCGCTGGCTCTGAGTCCGGAGCCCCGCCCGTCGCCGGGATCCGCCTCGCCTCGATCGTCGTCGGCGTGGTGGGGTGGCCGCTGACCCCGCCCGCCGGCGAGGGTCGTGTCGAGGACGATGTGGCGGACGGCGCGACCCGGGTCTACGCCGCGCTCGCAGCTCCGGTGGCGTGTCGACGCAGGACGCCGCTCTCGATCTCGTATCGCTCGCCGACGCGGTCGAGGGTGGCGCGACAGTGGGCACCGTACGCCGCGGCGTTGCGTTTGAGGACGGCGAAATCGTAGAGACGTCGGTAGGCGGGGAACCAGAGGTCGAAGTTCAGACCGAAGTCCCGCAGCACCTCGGTCGGGACGTTCCCGGCGATGAGCATGGTGTTGTAGAGCGCCTGGGTCGAACACGCGGGGGACCAGGCGCGTTTGTTCTTGAGCAGCAGGTCCTGCTGATTGAGCTCGTAGAGGGGAAGGGTCTCGATCGACCCGAGCATGAAGAGGTGGGTCAGGAAGTAGGACGCCACCGTGGTGAGAAAGTGCACCGCCGAGGTCGGTTGGATCGAGAGCACCGCCCCACCGTCGGACAGGTAGGGCTCGTAGGGACGCCGCTGTTTCATGATGTGGCCGCTGGTGTTGACGATCCAGCTGCCGGGGGGGATCGCCAGGGAGCCGCCGCTCCGGAAGCGCAGCCGGGTCGCGTCGCCGTCGTCCTCGACGTCGGCGAAGTACTCCATGTGGAGCCCGGTGAGCGCCTTCGAGATCGCGGCGTTCTCGTGTTCGGAGAGCACGCCGAACATGAACTGCTGGCAGCGGTCGTTGAGACACAGGCCGTGGGTGCGCCGGTACCAGTCGGTGGCCTCCTGCTCGTTGTCGCCGTTGTACTGCAGCGCGAACTCTCGAAAGGTCCGGAACCCGGTGCGGCCGCTCCAGTAGCGCCGCGCGCCGGACGGGAAGGCGCGGTCGCGGTTGGTGAAGATCGTGCCCGCGCCGGCCAGGAGGTGCACCTCGCGCCCGGGTTGCCGCCGCGCGAGATCGTAGACGGTGTCCATTCCCGTCTTGCCGCCGCCGACGACGTAGACCGGGGTGTCGCTCTCGGCGAGGGGGGCGCCGAGAAACGCCGCCTCGTGGGGCGCCACCGAGTGGACCCGCTCGCTCGAGACCGGGAGCGGGTCGTTCTGCTCGATGCGATAGCCGAAGGACTTGATCAGACGCGCGGCGCGGAGCTCCCGGGGCGCGCCCGAGGCGTCGGCGTAGCGCACCACCACCTCGCTGCCGCCGGGCCCCGTCCGCTCCTCGTGCTCGGTGTAGCGGTGGCCGTAGAGTTCGACCAGGTCGACGCGCTCGCGGAGCACCTCGAGACAGTGCTGGAGGTGGTGGAGCACCTCGGGCTTGCTGGCGAGGTGGGCGGGCTCGCGGCCGAGGGTCCACGGGATGTTGCCCGCGGTGAACATCGGGTGGGGTTGGTGGAGCCGGACGTAGTCGTAGGTCTCGGTCCACATCCCGCCCACTCGCGGGTTCCGCTCGATCAGCACGACCCGGTCGCGCTTTCCGAGGTGGACGCTCGCCGAGAAGAGCGCGTTCAGCCCGGCGACGCCGCCGCCGACGATGCAGAGCGCGCAGCGTTCGGGGGCCGGGTCGGTCTGCGGGTCGGTCATCGCGTGCACTCCTGCTTCACGAGCGTGCAACAGGGTCGCGTCCCGTTGCTCGGGAGTCCAGCCCCAGGCGCTGGCGCGGCCGGAGTCTGGAGACGAGTGCCCGCGCAAAACGAAAGACGCCCCGGCCGCTCTCGCGACCGGGGCGTCGAGGCGAAACGGTCTCGACCGCCGCTAGGCGCCGAGTCGCCGACGCCCGGCCAGGCCCGCGAGGCCCAGACCGAGCAACATCGCCGTCGAGGGCTCCGGGATCGGCTTGGTCACGACCCGGATCCAGTCACCGGGCTCGCTGACACGCATGTCGACGCGGATCGTGAACGGATCCACGATCGCGTACCCGTCGGAGCCGCCCAGACCCATGCTCATGGCCTCGAGACCCCGCGCGCCGAAGGGCGCCCCGGGGTACGTGGTGCCGGGAGCTCCCAGCTCGCCCGAGGAAGCCACCTCGTACGAGCCGTCCCGGTTCGACATCACACCGATGATCATCCCGTCGAAGGTCCAGTCCACACCGTAGTGCGAGGTGGTCCCCGGATCGTTCGGGCTCGTGTTGAGGAAGATCATGTGACTATCCACCAAGGTGCCCGCGGCGATCACCCCGAAGTCGTGGGTGAACGCGGCACCGGTGACGACGCCCTGTGCCTCGTCGAAGCCCTCCTGGGCGCGGTTCTCGCGACCCGGCGCATCGTCGATCACGTTGGGCGGTGCGGCGATGATCGCCGCGGCCACGCCGAGAGAGCTGTTGCCAGCGGTCTGATTGACCCCGATCAACGCAGCACTCGCGGCATGGGGAATCGCGAAGCCGCCAAACACTGCCGCGACTGCCACGGCAAGAAAGCGGTTCCGCATGGGGCTCGCTCCAAGAACCATTCTCCGTCTCCTCAGTAGTTGCGGCATCGCGTTGTGCGGGGCGCCGCGGTTCGATGCCAGTAAGTGCCCCGACGACGCGGTGGGTGACCCGTCGGCGTTCAGCCGGGTTGCCACCGGCAACCTGGGTGCAACGCGTGCGCGGGCTACACTGCGCCGGCCTCGCCACACGGAGCTCCTCATGTCCTACGAAGTGATGCGTTTCCCCTTTGCGGGGACGATCGACGCCGACGGCCACATCCTCGAGCCCGCCGACCTCTGGGAGAGCTACCTCGAGACGCGCTACCGCGACCGCGCGATACGCATCCGGGTGGACGAGCGCGGCTACGAGTATCTGGAGCTCGACGGCCGACCCTCGCAGCGGGCGAACAAGGGGATGCTCGGCTTGTTGGGGGCGATGGGAGAGACCGGGGCCCGCCGCAGCCCGGATCGTCGCTACACGGACCACATCCCCTTCGGCGGCGGGGACGCGGCCGAGCGGCTCGAGCTCCTCGAGCGCGAGAACCTCGAGAAGGCGGTGCTCTATCCGACCCTCGGGCTGCTCTGGGAGGCCGAGGTCGAGGACGCAGAGATCAGCGACGCCTACACAAGGGCCTACAACCGCTGGATCGCCGACTTCTGCCGCGACGCGGGGGGGCGGCTCGTCCCGATCGCGCACCTCTCGATGCTCGACATCGACGCGGCGTGTGTCGAGCTCGAGCGCGCCGTCGTCGATGGCTGTCGCGGCGCCTTCGTCGCTCCCTTCACCCACAGCCGCAAGCCCCACGGCCACCCCGACCACGACCGGCTCTACGCGACGGCCTGCGCCCTCGACGTCCCGCTGGCGCTCCACCCGACCTTCGAGCCCGACTGGATGCTGCCAGCGCGGTTCGCCCCGGAGCACATGGGCCGGGAGAAGGAGTACTTCTACAACGTGATCGTGCGCCAGGGGATGCAGCAGGCGCTGCTCTCGTTCTTCACGATGGGCACCCTCGAGCGCTTCCCCACCTTGAAGCTCGGCATCCTGGAGGCGGGGAGCGGGTGGATCGGGAGCTTCCTCGACCGCATGGACGCGGTCTTCGAGACGATCACCGCCAAGGGCGTGCAGCTCGAGAGCCGGCCCACGGAGGTCTTTCGCCGCCAGTGCTTCATCTCGGGCGACCCCGACGAGACGGCCGCCCCCCACGTGATCGACCACGTCGGCGCCGACTGCTTTCTGTGGGCGACGGACTACCCCCACCCCGACCACCCGGGCACCTGGGTGCCCGCCCTCGAGCGCTTCGTCGCGCCCCTCGAGGAGAAAACCCGCCGCAAGGTGCTGGGGGAGAACGTACGCCGGCTCTACGGCATCTAGCCGCGCCGCCGCACCGGGGGTCGCGCGCGTCTATCTCCGCGAGCGGAAGAAGGCGGCGAAGTAGCGGTAGCCGGACCACAGGGTGAGCACGGTCGCCGCCATCAGAAACGCCATCCCGACGGCGTGTGCCGGGAGGACCCCGGCGAGCGGGTCGGGAAAGAGCAGCGCGCTGATCGCGATGTTCTGGAAGACCGTCTTCACCTTCCCCGGCCAGGCGGCGGCGACGATCTGTCCTTCGGCGGACGCCATGCCCCGCAGCCCGGTCACCGCGAGCTCGCGGCCGATGATCACGACCACCATCACCAGCCCCCAGGTGGGGATGCGCCCCACCACGAGGAGCACGATCAGCGCCGTGGTGACGATCAACTTGTCGGCGAGCGGATCGAGGAGCTTGCCGATCCGCGTCTCCTGGGCCCCACGACGCGCCAGCCAGCCGTCGACCAGATCGGTGGTGGCGGCGACGATGTAGATCCACGCCATCACCAGGCTCCCCAGGTGGGTGAAAAACCAGGGGAAGGTGAGGAGCGCCGGGACGGCGAGCACCCGGAGCAAGGTCACGGTGTTGGGGAGATTCCAGAAGACCTCGCGACGAGGCACCGCCTCCGCGGAAGCCTGGCGCACGTCTTCGACCGGGCTCGCCATCGCGCGGATTCTAGGGCGAAACCACCGCGACGCCATTTGCGGGGACGGCGAACACCCGGCGCCTGCGCCGCGCCAGCGGCCCCCGCTAGTTGGAGAAATCGCGGTTGTAGCGCCGGTAGTGACGCATGACGCGCTTCACGTACTGGCGCGTCTCGGGATAGGGCGGGATCCCGCCGTAGCGGTCGACGGCGGTGGGGCCGGCGTTGTAGGCGGCGAGCGCGTAGCGGACGTCGCCGTAGCGATCGAGCATCGAACGCAGGTACCGGGTGCCTGCGAACACGTTCTCCGAGGGCCGAAAGGCGTCTCGCACGCCGAGCTCTGCAGCCGTCCGGGGCATCAGCTGCATCAACCCCTGGGCGCCTTTGCGCGACACGGCGTCGGCCTGGAAGTTCGACTCGGTGCGCACCACGGCCTTGATCAACGCGGGCGAGAGCCCGTAGGCGTGACTCGCGCGCTCGAAGAGATCGTCGTAGCGACGGAACTCGCTGCGGTTGGTGTTGGAGACGGGGGGCGCGGAGCCGAGGGTGCCCCGCACGGACAGCGGGCGGTAGCTGCGGTAGCGCGGGTCGGAGGGGACGTTCGAGAGATGCACCACCCCGTTCTCGTCCACGAAGCGGTAGACGGCGCCGGCGACCGCGTCCCG
>JANQRO010000150.1 GCA_028284525.1 Myxococcota bacterium
CCGGGGAGGCGACGACGATCCCGCGGGTCCTCGGCGTGATCGCGCGCCGGACCGCAGCGACGTCGACGCTCCAATCCCGTGCCAGGGGCACGAAGACCGGCTCGCCGCCGTAGTAGCGCACGAAGTTCGGGTAGCAGGGGTAGTGCGGCGTCGGGATCACGATCTCCGAGCCGGATTCCACCAGGAGTCCGAACACCGCGAGCATTGCCGGGGAGGTGCCGTTGGTGACGAGCACCCGAGCCGGGTCGACCTCGACGCCGGTGCGCGCGGTCTTGTCTCGCGCGATCGCTTCGCGGAGCGCCGCCAGGCCGCGGCTGTCGGTGTACTGGGTCTCCCCGTCGGCCAGCGCCCGTCGCGCCGCCTCGGTCGCCGCGGCGGGGGGCGCGTGGTCGGGCTCACCGATCTCGAGGTGGATCACGTCCACCCCGGCCGCCTCGAGCTCGAAGGCCCGCTCCATCACCTCCATCGCGAGAAAGGGCTCGAGCCCGAGACTCCGCGAGGCGAAGGAGGAGGCCATGTGCCCCGAGTAGCCGTGCGGGGTCGGACTGTCAATGTCCCCCGCGCGCAGCCCCGGGTCGCAAGTTGTCGGGATTACAGCACTTTCCGCGATGCTGCGGATTGAAAGACCAAGCGGCGGTGCTAGTCTCCGCCGGTCTCGCGTAGGGGGTGGGCCCGTGTCGAAAGGCCTCCAGATCGCAATCGGCGCCGTGGCGGTCGCGCTCCTGCTGGGCGGCTACGCCGCCATGAACGCCGAGGAATTCGGCGCCTTCCGCTACTACCAGGACCTCCACGAATTCGTCGCCGAGGGCGAGCCCGGCGCCCCTGCGCGGGTGCACGGCTACGTCGCCCTCGGTTCGATCGAACGCGACGTCGACGCTCTCGCCGTGCGCTTCGAGGTCGTGGCCGAGGCCCCCCACGCCGTGCCCGAGCAGGCGACGCGGCTGGCGGTCCTGTACTCGTCCCTCGAGACCCCGGACATGTTCAAGGACGGTGCCGAGGTCGTCGTCGAGGGGCGTCTGGTGAGCGCCGGCGGCGTGTTCCACGCCGACAACGTGATGGCGAAGTGCCCCTCGAAGTTCGAGGCCGAAGCCGCGGGCGCCGCCTCCTCCTAGACCCCCCGACTCGCCCGCCCGACCTCCTCCCGAGGGAGAACCACTAGCGTGTTGCCCGAACTCGGTCTCTACGCCCTGCGCACCGCGCTGGTGGTCGCGGTATTGGGGATCGCCGCGGGCCTGGCGGGCGGCCTGCGCCAGCGCGCGGACTTCGCGGCGGTGGCCCGACGCGCCGTGTGGCTGTGTGCCGCGCTCACCACCTTCGCGTCGGGGGCCCTGGTCTACGCCCTCGTCACCGGCGACTTCAGCCTGGTCTACGTGAGCCAGCACAGCGCCCGGAGTATGTCGCTCCCCTTCCGGGTGTCGGCCTTCTGGGGGGGACAAGCCGGTTCCCTGCTGCTGTGGCTCCTGGTCTCGATCCTCTACGCCGCGGCCGCCGTCTGGTGGGGACGCCATCGCCAGGCGCACCTCATGCCCTGGGTGTGTGCGGTGCTGCTCACCAACGCGCTCTTCTTCCTGGTGCTGGTGAACTTCGTCACCGTGCCCTTCGCGCGGATCGATCCGGGCGCCGTGCTCTCCGACGGAACGGGTCTCAACCCGCTCCTGCAACACCCGCTGATGGTGATCCATCCGGTGATGCTCTACGCGGGATTCACCGGCTTCTCGGTGCCCTTCGCCTTCGCGATCGCCGCGCTCGCCACCGGCGAGCTCGGCGACGCCTGGCTGCGCGCGACCCGGCGCTGGACCCTGGTGCCGTGGTTCTTTCTCTCGATCGGGATCCTGCTCGGCGGGCGCTGGGCCTACGAGGTGCT
>JANQRO010000151.1 GCA_028284525.1 Myxococcota bacterium
GAGTGGCGGCTCGGGTGGCGACGGGCGGGCGGGTGGGAATGGCCGCTCGGGTGGCGACGGGCGGGCGGGCCGACAGGAGCCCCGCTTCAAGTTCGAGACGAGTTTCGTGCCTCCGATCATCTTCCACACGCTTTTCGCCCGGATGGGCGCAGACGTCCACGCGCTCGAGCGCTCCTACACCCACCGCCTCGGGATCGAGATCTGCCTGCGCGATACGGAGCCTGGGCGACTATCGGTGCGCCGGGGCGGCCGGATCGAGATGCGGAAGGAGCTGGGAGCAGGCGACCGCGAGGCGAAGCGGGAGGCGATCGAGATCCTGCGGGAGATCTACGCGGCCGCGGGCGCCCGCGACGCCGAGTTCAGTCCGCGCGCCTTCTCCGTGCACCCCATGGGCGGGTGCGCCCTCGGGGATACGCCAGCACGCGGGGTCGTCGGTCCCGGCTTCCAGCTGCACGGGGCGCCGCAGATCTACGTGGCCGACTCGTCGCTGTTTCCATCCGCGCCCGGCAAGAACCCCTCGCTCACCGTCATGGCGCTGGCCACACGCGCGGCATCGGCGCTGCTGCGGGAGGCGGGGGGCGGGGCGGCCGCATGAACGGGGTCGACGCAGCGGACCGCCGCGCGGCCGGGGGCAATCGACACGGGCGCGTGCGCGGTCGAGGGGCACCGAGAGGCGATGGACGGGCCAGCGGGCGCGGGAGGTGAGGCCGCATGACCGCAGGGACTGGGGCCGCATGAGCGGAGTCGACCGAACGAGCCCGAGCGCTGCGGGGACCCGGCGCGCCGCGGGGAGTCCGAGCCGAGCCGCCGCGGCTGCCCCGCCGTCGCGCTTCCTGATGCGGCACCAACTGCACACCCTCGTCCGAGTGGGCGATCTGTGCGTCCCGGGGGACGCGGCGGCGCCATCGTTTCGGGCGCATGGTGGTGTGCAACACGTCGATCGGGTGCTGGAGCAGATCGATCCCGCCGACCGCGCCTCGCTCAAGATGCTCCTCAGCGTGCTCTGGCTCTGCCCGGCACCGGTGCACCGACTCCTCGTCCGTGCGGCTGCGGACTCCTTCGAGCGCGACGGCCCCCTGGCGCCGCTGTTGCGCCAGATCGACTACGGGCTGCGCGGTCTCGTGCTGACCCTGTACTTCGCGGACTGGTGAGCGGGTAGGGCGCATCGCTGACTCCGCGCGGGCGCGTCCTCGCCGGGGTCACATCCGCGGTCGCGTCACATCCGCGGTGGCGCGCCGCGCCAGGGCGAGGCGCCGGGCAGCCCACCGACGCCCACGACCGCTTTAGCCCGCGACGGCCGTCGCCCACGGCCGCCGAAGCCCCGGGCCGCCGAAGCTGATGACCGCCGAATTCCAGGGCGCCGAAGCTGACGACCAAAACCCTCCACAGTATGCGCTGAATCCGGATGCTGGAGGCTTTTGGTCGCTATACGACACCAACCCGCCACCATAGCGCGAGTCGGCCGGATGCTGGAGAGTTTTGGTCGCCATACGACCGTTTCCCTCCACCATCGCGATTTGGGCGACATGGTGGAGGGTTGTTGCCGTTGGGCGGGCGGAGAAGCGGCGGAAGCCGCCCCCCGCAAAGCTGGCGAAGGGACTCGAACCCCCAACCTGCTGATTACAAATCAGCTGCTCTACCAGTTGAGCTACGCCAGCGCGTTTCGAAGGTAGCGCCCGCGGACGCCTCGGTCAGTACCCACGACCCTGACGCCCCCCACCCTGGCCGCCCACCGTCGCCGGCCGCCCACCGTCGCCGGCCGCCCTCGCCAGACACCCTCGGCGGCCCCCTCGACGGCCACCTGGCCGGCCACCTCGGCGGCTACGCTGCCTACCCTGCCCTCAGCCCCCCGCCTCCATCACGGCGCCCCGCGGACCAACCGCCACCGGCTCCCCGACCGGCCCCTCCACCTCATCCAGCAACCCCGTCCGGGCCTCGAAACGATGCTCGAGGGCGGCCAGCGCGGGCACGAGCAACATGAGGATGCCCGTGGCGAAGAGGATGCCGAAGCCGAGGGAGGCGGCCATGGGGATCAGGAACTGCGCCTGCAGGCTCTTCTCGAACACCAGCGGAGAGACGCCGAGGAAGGTCGTCACGGAGGTGAGCAGGATCGGGCGGAACCGCTTCTTGGCGCCGTCGATGATCGCCTGCATCGGGTCCACGCCCCGCCGTCGCTCCTCGTTGATGAAGTCGATCATCACGAGCGAGTCGTTCACGACGACTCCGCTCAGCCCGATGATCCCGAAGAGCGAGAGGAGCCCGATCGAGAGTCCCAGCATGAGGTGTCCGATCACGGCGCCGATCACGCCGAAGGGGATCGCGGCCATGATGATGACCGGCTGGATGTACGAGCCGAAGGGGATCGCGAGCAGGGCGTAGATGACGAGGAGGGCGAGGAGGAAGTTCGTGCCGAGCGACCCGAACGACTCCTGCTGCTCCTGCTGCTCGCCTCCGAAGGCGTAGCGCAGCTCGGGCGCGGACGCGGCGAGCACGGGGAGCACGTCGGCAGTCAGCGCCGCATTGACCTCCTGCCCCGTCACGATCGTCGGATCGGCCTCGGCGGTCACGGTCAGGACCCGCTGGCCGTCGGTGCGCCGGATGGTGGTCGGCGACGTACCGAAGGCCACGTCGGCGACCTGCTGCAGGGGCACCTCGCCGCCGTCCCGGGTGCGCACCCGGTAGCGCTCGACGTCGGCGATGTCGTCTCGCTGAGCCTCGGGCAGCCGCACGTAGACGCGCACGTCTTCGCGTCCCCGCTGGATCCGCAGCGCCTCCTCACCGAAAAACGCTGCCCGGACCTGTCGGGCCACGTCGTCGAGGGTGAGCCCCAGCGTACGGGCGGCGGGCTTGAGGCGGAGCTGAATCTCGCGCAGCCCGGTGTCCTGGTCGGTCTGAACGTCGTAGACGCCGTCGAAAAGGCGCAGCTCGGCGGCGAGCCGATCCCCCAACTCCTTGAGCCGGTCGGGGTCGGGGTGCGACAGCTCCACATCGACCGCGGCGCCGAACCCGATGATGCTCGACGTGAAGTCGAGCGACCTGACCTCGGGCGTCGGGCCGAGTTCCTCGCGCCACACCTGCTCGAATCGCTGCGCCGAGACCAAGCGCTCCTCGGCGTTGAGCAGCTTCATGTCGACGTTGGCGATGCTGGCCTGCAGGGGTCCCCCTCCACCCCCGCCACCGGGTCCACCACCCGCGGGACGCTGCCCGACCACCTGATACACGCCCTGCAGAAGCGTCTGCCCATCCACCTGGTCGGCCTGCAGCCGCTCGGCCGCGCGCAACCCGGCTTCCCGAATCCGATCGGCCATCGCCTCCGTGCGCGTGGCCGGGGTGCCCTCCGGCATCTCGAGGGTCACGACGACGTTGTCGCCCTCGACGGCCGGGAAGAACTGCACGCGCAGGAGCCCCGCCGGGACGGTGGCGATGGCGAGGACGATCAGCGCCACCCCCCCGGCCACGATGACGCCCGGCGCACTCGTCGCGAAGCGCAGACCGCGGTCCAGCGGTCCGTCGATGAAGGCACGCAGGCCGGCGTCGACACGGTTCTGGACCCGCTCGAGCGCGAGGGTGAAGCGATTGGAGGCGCTGTGATGCGGCTCGGGAAGGTGCGAGAGGTGGTGCGGGAGGATCAGGAGCGACTCGAGCAGCGACAGCACGAGCACCGCGATCACGATGATCGGGATCGCACCGAGGATCTTGCCGAGGGTGCCGGGAACGAGGAGCAGCGGGGTGAAGGCGACGCAGGTGGTCAGGACGGCGAAGATGACCGGCCCGGTGATGCGCCGTGCCCCCCGAACGGCGGCCTCGGCACTCTCCACCCCGCGCTCGCGCTCGGCGTAGATGTTCTCGCCCACCATGATCGCGTCGTCCACCACGATCCCGACCGCGAGGATGAAGCCGAAGAGCGACAGGACGTTGATCGAGACCCCCAGCAGCAACATCACGGCGAGGGTGCCGACGAACGAGATGCCGATCCCGACCGCCGTCCAGAAGGCGAGGCGGATCTCGAGAAACAGCGTCAGCGCGATGAGGACGAGCGAAAGTCCGAGCGCCGCGTTGCGAAGGAGCAGCCGAAGGCGATCGCGCAGGACCGTCGACTCATCCGACCAGACCTCGAGCTCGACCCCGGCCGGAAGCGATGGGATCACCTCGGCGTCGAGGTGCGCCTGCACCGCCTCGGCGATCTCGAGCACCTTTTCGTCGGCCGTACGGAAGACCTCGACGACGGCGGCGCGGCGTCCGTTGTAGCTCGTGATCAGGTCGGCGTCCTCGAAGCCGTCACGCACGGTGGCGATGTCGCCCAGCCGGATCACGGTGCCGTCGGCGCGCGAGATCACGACCACCTCTTCGAAGTCCTGCTGGGAGTAGTTCTGCCCCAGCGTGCGGACCCGGACCTCTTCGTCACGAGTCTCGATCGTCCCCGCCGAGAGATCGAGGCTGCCCTGCCGCACCTGGGCCGCCACATCCGAGAGCGTCAACCCGAAGGCGCGCAACCGCTCCTCGGAGACTTCGATCGAGATTTCATACTGGCGGATGCCCGACGTCTCCACGTACGAGACGACGGGCAGCGCCGAGAGGGCGTCCTCGACGCGATACGCGACCTCCTTGACGGTGCGCTCGTCGACCTCGCCGAAGAGGGCGATCCGCATCACGCTCTGTCGATTCGTGAGCTCGCGTACCTCGGGGCGCTCGGCCGACACCGGGAAGGTCGTGATCTGGTCGACCTCGGCCTTGATGTCGTCGAGCGCCTGACTCACATCGGTGCCGAGCTTGAGCTCGACCGACACCGACCCGAGTCCCTCCGAGGCCGACGCCGTGATCTCCTTCACCCCTTCGACCGACTCGATCTGCTCTTCGATCTTGCGGACGATCGACTCTTCGACCTCCTCGGGGGTGGCTCCCGGGTACACGACCGAGATGCTCACCTGGTCGAGGCTGAACTCGGGGAACACCTCCTGGACGATCCCGCGCAGCGAGAAGAGCCCGGCCGCCACCAGGAAGACCATCAGGAGGTTGGCCGCGACCTTGTTGCGCGCCATGAAGGCGACGGGTCCGCGCGCCTCGTCGGCAGGGGGGATCGAGGGGACCATGCTCAGCTCCCGCCCCCGTCGGCGCCGCCAGCGGCAGCCGCATCCGCCCGCCGCACCCGCATCCCGTCGGTCGCCACCGACGTGCCGGCTACGATCGCGTCCTCCCCGGCCTCGAAGCGCCCCTCGACGAAGACCGAGTCCCCGGCCTGCTGGAGCACGCGCACGGGGACGACCCGCACGAGGGTATCCGCCACGACCCACACCTGGTCTCCGGGTCGCAACGCACGCCGCGGCACCACCTGGTAGTCGCCGGCACGGCCGTCGATCTGCACCTCGACGTACTGGCCCACCAGCAGCGGCGGCGCGTCGATCGCCCCGCCCTGCCCCACCGGAACGCCAGGGCGCATCGGATCGGAGACCCGGACGATCACATCGATCGTGCGGCTCTGCTCGTCGAGCGCGGTCTCGGCGCGGTCCACCCGACCGTCCCACATGAAGCGCTGCCCCCCGAAGTCGACGATCACCCGCGCCGGAATGCGCTCGCCCGCCGACCCGGGCCGCAGCGACCAGAGACCAGGAATGACCGCGGCATCCACGTCGGACAGCGGGATCACCACCTCGACCACATCGGTCGCGAACAGACTCGCCACCGACTGCCCCACCGTCACCAGCGAGCCGGCATCGATCGTTTCGGAGCGCACACGCCCGTCGAAGGGCGCACGCAGCTCGGTCCGCTCCAGCGCGAGCTCGGCATTGGCCAGCTGCGCCTGAGCCCGCGCCAGCGCCGCGCGTGCCGCCTGCAGCTGCGGCTCCCGCAGCACGAGCGGGCTCGGCTCGGCCGCACTGCCCTGCCGGGCGCGGAACTGCTCGTACTCCTCGCGGGCGATGCGGGCCTCTTCGGCCGCCTCCAAGACGGCGACGGAGTCTTCGGCCACCTGCGCCCGCGCCTCGGCCACGGCGTTCTCGAAATCCGCGGCCTCGATCCGCACGAGGGGCTCACCCCGCCGCACCTGCCCCCCGCTCACCAGCGACGGACTGACCCACGCGGCACGGCCCGCCACCTGAGCGGCCAGGTCGACCTCGGCCCGCGGACGCACGGTGCCGTTGCCCACCACCGGCAGGGCACCGCTGGCCGGCCGAACCGCGGCCGTCGAGACCGTCGGAAGTCGTGCGGGGGGCGGGGTGCGGGGCGGCGCCGGACGCCGCATGATCAGCAGCGCGGCGATGAGCACGGCACCCACGGGCAGGGCGAAGACGAGAATGCGATTGCGTCGAGTGCTCATCGGCGGGACGTGTCCCCGGAGGAGTCGGTGTCGCGAGGGGAGGGGGTGTCGCGCGAGGGGCCGGCGTCGCGCGAGCCGTCGGATTCGCCGAGGGAGGCAGCGGCGTCGAGTTCGGCCTCGCCCTCCGCACCCGGCGGCATCGCCGTGCCCTCGACCCAGCTCCCGCCGAGCGCGCGGTGCACCCCCAGTCGCGCGATCGCGTAATCGCGCGAGGCGGACGCCAGCGTGGTCTCCACGGTGAGGCGGGTGCGCAAGGCGTCCAGATAGTCGGAGTAGCCCGCGACTCCCGATGCGTAGCGCCGCGACTGCAGGTCGACCGACGAGCTCGCCTCGGTCAACTGCGCCCGGAGCAGGTCGAGCCGCTCCTGCTCGAGCCGGTGCCGGGCCAGCGCGGTCTCCACCTCGGCCACCGCATTCAGGACCGTGCGCCCGTAGGCCGCGCTCTGCTGCGCCCACCGCGCTTGCTGCGCCCGCACGTTGGCGCGCAGGCGACCGCCCTGGAACAGAGGCGCCACCAGCCCCGCCGTCAGGTTGCTGAACCACTGCGAGATATCGAACAGACCGTCGGCCTCGAAGCTCTGGAGACCGATCGTACCGGTGAGCGACAGGCGGGGCAGCAGCTCGGCCTTGCGGGCCCCGACGCGGTAGCGGGCCGCCTCGAGGCGAAGGCCCTCCGCACGTACGTCGGGACGTTGCCAGAGAAGGTCGGAGGGGAGGGCCGCCGGCATCTCGGCCGACCCGTCGTCGGGCAGATCGGCCTCCTCCAGTAGCGGCGCCAGCTCGCTGGGGAAGCGTCCCGTGAGCACGGCCAGTCGGCCGCGGGCATCCTGCAGAAGGGCCTCGAGCTGAGGCAGCGACGCCTCGGTGTTGCGCAGGTCCTGTCGGATCTGGTACAGCTCGAACGAGCCGACGAGGCCGCGGTCGTAGCGCGTCTCCGTGAGCGCCTCCCGCTCCCGGAGCACACTCACGATGTCGCTCGTGACGTCGACGCGGCGCTGCAGGTCGGTCACATCGAAGTAGGCGGTGATCGCCTCGGCCAGTACGCCGAGCACGGCGGCCTGAAGATCGGCGTCGGTGGCCTGGAGATCGCGGATCGCCGCCTCGCGGTCGTTGCGGGCCCGGCCCCAGAAATCGAGTTCGTACGAGAGGCTGAGCGACGCCGAGTAGTCGGTGTTGTCGAAGCGGTCGGGCGGACCCTCGGTCGGGGGCACGCTGTCGGGCGGCGGCGCATCGGTCGAGTCCCCGGCGGCCCCGCGCAACAACTCGAAGATCTGCCGTCCGAACCCGGCGTTGTTCGGGTTGCTCGTGCGCCCCGCGCTCGTGTTCGCGTCGATCGTCGGCAGCAGATCCGCGGTGGCCACGCCGGCGAGCGCCCGCGTCTCTTCGACCCGTGCCATGGCCTCGACCAGGTCGAGATTGGCGGCCAGCACGGTATCGATCAGACGATCGAGGGTGGCGTCGCCGTACCCCTCCCACCATCGGGTGGGGCTGTAGGAGCCCGAGTCCGGAGCCGCCCCCGCACCGGCTTCCGCGTAGGCGTCGGGAAGCCGCTCTACGGCCGCGGGCGATTCCGGGGCAGGCGCAAAGGAACAGGCGCCTCCCAACGCAGTGAGCGAAAGAAGGACGCCGATCCGTCGTCGGCGAGTGGGCATGTCGGGTCGGGGTCGAGGGAAGCAGCCAACAACCCCTCGCGCCCGCGGATGTTCACCGCGAGCTTCTTCAGCCGCCGACCTGCAATCCGTCGGCGAACAGGATCTCCTCGAAGACGCGGCCGAGCGAAGGGCTATTGAAATTCTGCATCATCGCCCCCCCTTGCCACGAAACGGCCTGCCCTTCGGAGACCTCGAGCTGGTTCCCCGCCAGCCACATGTCTCCTTCGTCGGTCTCGACACGCAGGTAGCTGTAGCCGGCGGCGTTCGACACCTCGCGCACGACGCCCGAACCCGCTCCCGTGGCCCCCTGGACAGGGGCGAGCGGACGCGCCTGCGCCCCACCCGAGGCCGAACTCCCGAAGCCGTTCACGAAGAGGATCCGGTCGAAGGTGCGACCCAGCGAGGCAGCGGTGAAGTTCTCCATCCCCATCGCTCCGCTCAGGGTGACCTCGGACCCGATCTCGAGCTCGCTCGGGGGCCCGGCGACCCAGATCTCCTCTCCCCCGGTTTCGACGCGCGCGTAGGTGTAGCCGCCCGACTCCATCGTCTCGAGCACGGTCGCGAGCGGGCCGGCGGGCGCCCCGGGAGGGGTCGCAGGGCTGAGGGGAGGATGTCCTTCGGGCAGAGCGCCGCCCGTGGCCGGGACTCCCGCGGGAACGGTGGCCGGCGTGACGGCAGGCTGGGTCTCGGGGCGATCCATCACGATGAGAACCGCGGCCACGATGACCATCGCGGCGAGAAAGAAGGTCGATCGTTGCATGGTCGGCAGGCGCAGAAGCGGCGTGACGAGGGTCGGCGGGCGGGGTCGAACCGGTGACCCCCCCGAACGCTGCGCACGACGACGATCGCGGGCAAGGGGCACTCGACCGTCGCATCCTGGCGCTGGCCCTCCCCGCCCTCGGGGCGCTCGCCGCCGACCCGCTCGTCTCGATCGTCGACACGGCCTTCGTCGGGAGGCTCGGCGTCGTGCCGCTCGCCGCACTCGGCGTAAACGCCTCGATCTTTTCGCTCGCCTTCGTGGTGTTCAACTTCCTCGCCTACGGCACCACGCCGATGATCGCCCGGGCCATCGCCCGCGGAGACCGGACGCGCGCGGGCGACCTTCCGGTGCAGGCGATCGCGCTGGCCTTGATCGCCGGCGTCGGAGCGCTGATCGCCCTTCAGCTCGGCGCCGAGGTGGCGCTGACGGCCATGGGCGCCGACGGCGAGCTGAAGGAGCCTGCCCTCACCTACCTGCGCATCCGCGCCCTGGCCGGTCCCGCCGTGCTCCTCATCACCGCGGGGCACGGCGTTTTCCGCGGATGGCAGGACACCCGTACGCCGCTGATCGTCACCCTCGGCCTGAACGCCGTGAACCTGGTGCTCGACCCGCTCCTGATCTTCGGGCTCGGGTGGGGTCTGGCGGGCGCTGCAGTCGCCACCGTGGTGGCCCAATGGGCCGGAGCCGCCGTGTTCTGTTGGCTGATCCTCGTCCGGCGTCGAGAGCAGCTCGGGGTGCGCCTGCACCGGCCACGGCTACGCGACCTGGCACCCCTCGTTCGGGTCGGGGGCGCGCTTCTCGTGCGCACGCTCTCGCTCATCGCCACGCTGACGCTCGCCACGGCGACGGCCACCCGCCTCGGCGTGCGCGCCGTCGCCGCCCACCAGGTGGCGATGCAGCTCTGGTTGCTGCTGGCGCTGGTCGTCGACGCCCTCGCCGTGGCCGCCCAGGCCATGGTCGGCGGGGCGGATCGTGGGGAGGCCCGCCGCATCGCCCGACGGCTCCTCGTCTGGGCCGCGATCGTGGGCCTCGTGTTGGCGGCCCTCTTCGCCGTCGCCCGCCCCTGGCTGCCCCTGCTGTTCACCGACGATCCCGCGGCGCTCCAGCGCGTCGACGATCTGCTTCCCTTCATCATATGGATGCAGCCGCTCAACGCTCTCGTCTTCGTGTGGGACGGCATCTTCATGGGCGCCGAAGACTTCCGTTACCTGGCGATCCAGATGGTGGTATCGGGGGCGATCGCCGCCGCTCTTCTGCTGCTCGTCGTGCCGTTGGGATGGGGTCTGAGCGGGGTGTGGTGGGCCATCGTCGCCCTGATGGCGACGCGGGCCGTCACACTCGGCGCGCGGTACGCACGCGGACGGGTCCCGTAGGACTCCTGCGCCGCGCTCGCGGGGCTCCGCTCAACCCTGCTTCCAGCGGGTGCCCTGAGCCGTGTCTTCGAGTACGATGCCGCGCTCGGTCAGTTCGTCGCGGATGGCGTCGGCTCGACCCCAGTCGCGATCCTCCCGCGCCTGCTTGCGCTGGGCGATCATGTCTTCCACCCACGAGGCGAGATCGTCGTCGACCTGCGTGTCGGCGAGGGCCAGCTCGAGCAGGCCGAAGACCCGGTCCATCGAGGCGAGAGCGTCGCGGGCGGTCGCGAGCTCGGCCGACGCGGCCCGCCCACCCGATCCGTCGAGCGCCGCATTCACGTCGCGCAGGAATACGAAGAGCGCGGCGAGCGCGCCCGACGTGTTGAGGTCGTCGTCGAGTGCGGTCTCGAAATCGGCCAGCGCCGTGCGGGTGATCTCGGCCAGCCCCACCTCGGGCTGCCCGGGCTCGGCCGTGGTTTCGTCGTGCAGCCGCCGATGCAGCGCTTCCAGGCGCTGAACCGCTCGGGCCGAGCCTTCCAGCCCATCGAAGGTGAAGTTGAGGTCCTTGCGGTACTGGGCGCTGACCAGGAGGTGGCGGATCGCCGCGGGAGCATGGCCGCGTTCGACGAGTTCCGGAATGGTGTACACGTTGCCCAGCGACTTCGACATCTTCTGCCCCTCGACCCTCAGATGCTTCGTGTGCATCCACGCTCGGGCGAAGGTCTTGCCCGTGGCGCCCTCCGACTGGGCGATCTCGTTTTCGTGGTGGGGAAACAGAAGGTCTTCGCCCCCGAGATGCAGATCGAGCGTGTCCCCCAGCGCCCCGATGCTCAGCACCGAGCACTCCAGGTGCCACCCCGGGCGCCCCTCCCCCCACGGCGACGGCCAGACGGCGCCGACCTGACGATCGACGTCGCGGGCCGCCTTCCAGAGCACGAAATCCCGTACGTCGTCCTTGTCGTATTCGTCGGAGTCGATGCGCGAGCGCCCGCTTTCGCCATCGGCTCGGTTGCCCGAGAGCTGACCGTACTTCTCGAAGGCGGCGATGCGGAAGTAGACCGATCCGTCATCGGCGAGGTACGCCAGTCCCTTGTCTTCCAGACGCTCGATCCAGCGAACCATCTCATCGACGTGGGCCGTCGCCCGCGGCGTCGTGAGAAACGGCCGCATGCCGAGAGTGTCGGCATCGGCGAGGAACGAGTGTTCGTGCGGGGTCGTGAACGCCTCGAGCGACACACCGGCGTCGGCGGCGCCCTTGATCGTCTTGTCGTCGACGTCGGTCAGGTTCAAGACGAAGTGCGGCTCGAAGCCCTTCCACTCGAGGTACCGGTGGAGCACATCGTAGGCGATGAAGGTCCGAAAGTTGCCGATGTGGGCACGCCCATAAATCGTGGGCCCGCACCCGTACACCCGTGCGATCGGGGGTTCGGCGACGTCGAAGGGGCGAACGGTTTTGGTGAGGGAATCGAAGAGGCGTAGGGCCATGACGGGGGCGAGGGAGGGTTGCCGCGGAGGTCAGGAGAAAACCCGAATCTCCTTGATGCTCCACGCGTCGGAAGATCGCTCGAGCGAGAGGAAGATAACGAAGGATCGCTGCTCCGGCGTGCCCGCGGCCCGCGCGGTCCAGTCGAGCTCGACGAGTCCCTGCAGCGGGTCCCCGCCGAGCGACTCGGCACGGCGCACCGCGATGCGCTCGGTGTCGAAGCCCTCGACGAAACGCTCCATGGCCGCGCGCGCCTGTCGGCGGTTCACTCCGCGGTGATCGGCGCCCTCCAGGCTGAGGCGTACACCCGCTTCCGACAAGAAGGCGTCGAACTCGGCGAGTCGTCCGGAGGCCCAGGCAGCTGCGAGACGCTCGCTGATCTCGCCGAGACCGCTCTGCGCCCGGAGTTCGGCCGCCACGCCCGGCACCCACGCCGGGACCCACCGCGGTACCGCCGGCGATCCGGTCAGCGCGAAGACGACCGAGGCGACGACGACGAGCCTCGTCACGCCGGGGCCCCCATGAGCTCGAGCACCTGAGCGAGCGCTGCCGGCCGGTCACGTGCCGCGGTGATCGCCCGTCCGACGACGAGGTAGTCGGCTCCGTCGCGCACCGCTCGATCGGGCGTAGCCACCCGCGCCTGGTCGTGCGCAGCCCCTCCCGCGAGTCGGATCCCCGGCGTGACCAGCAGGGCGTCGGGCCCGAGGGCGGCGCGCAGCCGAGCCACCTCGTGCGCCGACGAAACCACACCATGGATGCCGCACTCCCGAGCCAACCGTGCGAGCCGCGTCACCTCCTCGCCGACCTCGTGGATCGAGCGCCCCCACGTCTCCCCCAGGCCATCGGGCGTGAACGACGTCAACACGGTCACCGCGAGCAAACGCGTGCGGCGCGAGGTGGACGCTACGGCCTCGGCCGCGGCCTCCATCATTGCCCGTCCGCCGGTCGCGTGAAGCGTCAGCAGCTCTACGTCGAGGTCGGCGGCGGCGCGGGCAGCTCTCGCCACGGTGTTCGGGATGTCGAGCAGCTTCAGATCGAGGAAGACGCGCTTGCCTCGCCCATGCAGCGCACGCACGACCGACGGCCCCTCTCGGGTGAAGAGCTCGAGGCCCACCTTGTAGAAGTCCACGGCCTCGCCCAGATCGTCGACCAGGGCCAGCGCGTCACGCTGGCTCGGTTGATCGAGGGGAAGAATCAGTTCGGCCAAACTCGCTCTCCGGTTGGTCGGCTCCAGAGGGTCGGGGCGCGGGGGTGTGCCGCGCGTCAGGTGTGGGACCCCGTCCGGGCTCCCTAGGATCCCGCCTCGACGGGAACCGGCCGCGGGGCTCCGCCGGGACCCGAACCCCACGGCGCCGGCAGGTGCGACGATCGCTCGAGCCCCCGAATCACCCCGAGGGCGGCACGCGGCGCCGCAAACGAAGCGGTACCGATCTGCACGAGTGTGGCGCCGGCGCGCAAGTACTCCAGCGCATGGGCGGCGTTGACGATCCCACCGACCCCGATGATGGGCACCTCGACGGCGCGCGCGACCGCGTAGACGGCCTGCACGCCGACCGGGCGCAGAGACGGACCGCTCATGCCCCCCTGCCCCGCCCCGATCCGGGGCCGTCCATCGTCCGGCGCCAGCACGCGGCCCGGCAGCGTGTTGATCAGCGTCAGCCCGTCGGCCCCACTGTCGACCGCGGCCCGCGCCGTATCGGTCAGATCAGGATCGTTGGGCGCGAGCTTGGCGATCAAGGGACGGTCCGAGAGGGCCCGACACTTCGTCACGACCTCTTCCAACGCAGGCCGGTCGAGCGAAAACGCGCGCCCGCCAAGTCGCGAATCGTTGGGGCACGACAGGTTGAGTTCGAAACCGACGAAGCCGTCACACCCGTCGAGCCGCTCGACGAGCCGACAGTATTCGTCGACCGAGTGCCCCGCCACACTGACCATCACGCGGGCGCGTCGCACGTGGTCTGCGAGCCACGGCAGCTTCGACGCCGCTACGGCCTCGGCGCCGGGGTTGGCCAGGCCGATGGAATTGATCATGCCCGCGCCGAACTCGGCCACGCGCGGAGCCGGGCTCCCGGCGCGGGGCTCCATCGTGACCGACTTGGTCACGAAACCGCCGAGTTCGTCGAGGTCGAGCACGCCTACGAGCTCACGCCCGAAGCCGCACGTGCCGGCGGCGAGCATGACCGGGTTCTGAAACCGAACCCCGAACACCTCGACGCCGCTCAAGGCTTCACCGACCCGGCGCCGAGGGTGTCGGCGCCTCGCAGGAACAGGTCGCGCCGACGCACCTCCACGTCGGCACGCGCCATCCAGTCTCGTACGATGCGGTCCAGCCGAGCCTCCAGCTCGCCGAGGGGGGATTCGCGAACCGGGTCCGCGAAGGCCTCGGCAACGTAGGGGTCCGCCCGCCTCGCCTCCAGCCCGGCGCGCAACGCCGGATCGCTCCTGGGCTCGGCGGTGGTCGCCAGCGCCGCGAGGATCGCCTTGCCGGCCCAGGGATTGTCGGGCGCCTCGCTGGCGAAGCGCAGGAACAGCCCGCGCGCCAGACGCGCCGCCGCGAGCCGGTCGCGGGCCAGCTCCGCGGCCACGAACCAGGCCACCGGGTCTTCGCTCTCCCCCCACGCGTCGAGCGACTCGACCCGGCGAATGTCGGCGGCCATCTCGGCCACGGGG
>JANQRO010000167.1 GCA_028284525.1 Myxococcota bacterium
CGATCCCCAGGTCGAGGGTCGAGGTCGCCACGACACATCGGAGCGTTCCGTTGGCCAGTCCCGCTTCCGCGCGTTCCCGGGCGGCGCGCGCCAGCGAACCGTGATGCAGCGCGATCTCGTCGACCCACTCGGGGCGGACCGAAACGATGGCCTCGTGCCAGCGCTCCGCGAGGGCGCGCGTGTTGGTGAACAGGAGGGCCGTGCCCGGCGCTTCGAGCGCCTCGACCACACGAGGCAGGAGCGCCAGTCCGATGTGACCCGACCAGGGAAATCGATCCACGCGCTCGGGGAGGAGCGTGACCACCTCGGGCGGTGCGCGCTCCACACCCCGTAGGAGGCGCCGGTCGGGGTGTTCGCCCGCCAGCACATCGAGGGCCTCGTGGGGATTGCCGAGCGTCGCCGACAGACCCCACACCGGTACGCCGGGATTCCAGCGGCGCAGGCGGGCGAGGCCCAACTCGGTTTGGGTCCCGCGCTTCGAGCCGAGCAGTTCGTGCCACTCGTCCACGACGATGCCCCGTAGCCCGGAGAGGAGCCGTCGCGCCTCCGGGTAGGACAGCAGGACGGAGAGGCTCTCGGGGGTCGTGACGAGCCCCTGGGGCATGAGCCTTCGCTGTCGACTCTTGCGGGTCGACGATGTGTCTCCGATGCGCGCCTCGACCCGCCAGGGCACCCCGAGGTCGTCGAGCGGACGTCGGAGGTTGGCGACGGTGTCGCGGGCGAGGGCGCGCAGCGGGGTGATCCAGAGCACGGCCAACCCCTCGTGGTGCGGGCGCTCGAGGGCGGAGACCAGTGGTCCTCCCCAAGCCGCGAGCGACTTGCCGACCCCGGTCGGAGCGTGAATCAGACCGCTGGCGCCTTCGAGCCACCCCCGCCACGCAGCCCGCTGCAGCGCGTGCGGTTCCCAGCCCCGCCCCTCGAACCACCCTTCCAGCGCGTCCAGCCCCGCGGCCTCGATCCGTCGCTCGGCCATCAGCCCACCCCTTCCAGGAGCGCGAGGGCATCGTCGAGCGTGTTGACGTCCTGGAGCGGCTTGTCCTTGCGCCACCGCGCGATCCGCGGGAACCGCAGGGCGATGCCCGACTTGTGCCTCGACGATCGGCGGATTCCCTCGAAGGCGATCTCGAACACGTGCTCCACGGGCACCGAGCGCACCGGGCCGAACTTCTCCAGCGTGTTGCGGCGAATCCAGCGGTCCATCTCGCGGAGCTCCGCGTCGCTGAGGCCCGAGTAGGCCTTGGCCACAGGGACCCACTCGTCGCCGTCCCGTACAGCGAGTGTGTAGTCGGTGTGAAGGCCGGCCCGGCGGCCGCGCCCGGCCTGCGCGTACACGAGCGCGACGTCGAGTGTGAGTGGCTCGATCTTCCACTTCCACCAGGTGCCGCGCACACGGCCCACACCGTATGCCGAGGTGCGATCCTTGAGCATCAGGCCCTCGACCCCGCGTTCGCGAGCCTGGCTGCGCATGGCCGCCATCGACTCCCAGTTCTCGGCTGCGACCACCTGCGAGACGAGGAGGTGAGGCTCGAGACCGAGGTCGCGGTGGCGTGCCTCCTCCACGACGCCCTCGAGGATCGTTCGACGCTCCGCGAGCGGTCGCGTCCGCACATCCCGGCCGCCCATTTCCATGACGTCGTAGGCCATGAGGGCGACGGGGACTTCGCGCAGGAGCTTGGCACCCACCTTCTTGCGGCCGAGTCGGCGCTGCAGGGCGGCGAAGCCCAGCGTCTTGCCGTCTTTCCATGCCAGGGCTTCGCCGTCGAGGACCGTCCCGTCGGGAAGGGCCGCCGCCATGGTCGCCAGTTCGGGAAACTGGGGCGTAACCAGCTCTTCACCCCGCGACCAGAGCAGCGTCTGCCCGGCGCGGTGAATCACCTGAAGTCGAATCCCGTCCCACTTCCATTCCGCCTGCCAGCGGTCCACGCTCCCGAGCGAGGTCGGATCGGCCTCGAGCGGGTGGGCGAGGAAGAAGGGGTAGGGTCGTGCGGGGTCGTCCGGATCCTCGTCGGCGAAGAAGCCCGTGAATGCGTCGGATGTGGGCGTCCAGGTGCCGCTGAGGCGGTGAGCCATCGCAGCCGGCTCGATGCCGGCGGCCTCGGCGAGTGCGCGCGTGACGAGTCGTGCGCCCACGCCCAAGCGAAAGGCACCGGTGATCAGCTTGAGAAAGACGAAGCGCTCGCGGGCCGCAAGCGGGCGGAGCGTACCGAGGAGCCGTCGTTGCTTCTCGTCGTCGTCGAGCCCGGGGAGGGGCATGACGACCTCGTCGAAGAGCCGGTGCAGAGGCCAGCTCGCGACGCCTCGTCGGCGGGTTTCGTGCGTGGGGTCCGGCAGGACTCGCGCGAGGGTTTCGGCGAGATCGCCCACCTGTTCGTAGCATCGCTCGAGGAGCCAGAGCGGGATGCCGGCCTCTTCGGCGACCCACTCTCTCAGGCGGCCTCCCTGGATGGCCCGCTTCACCCGGCGACCGGTCAGCACGTGCAGTGCCCACGCTCCGTCCTCCGGCGGCACCTCGGAGAAGTAGCGGCGCAAAGCCGCGACCTTGTCGCTCGTGCGGTTCGTCGCGTCGAGGGCCCACACCAACTCCGTGAAACGCTTCATGGGGCCTCCTCCGCGACGTCGTCGTCGCCGTCGGAAAAGCGCGTCGGGATCTCCCAGGCGTCGAGTCCCCGCTCGCGCAGGTAGCGCACCACCGGACGGGTGAAGCCGTGGGTCACGCCGACCCTCTCCGCGCCGCTCTGCCGCACGGTCGCGAGCAGGCTGGGCCAGTCGACGTGGTCGGAGAGCACGAAGCCGCGGTCCGCCGCGCGCCGTCGTCGCGTTCCGCGCACCAGCATCCACCCCGAGGCGAAGGCCGTCGACACCGCACCGAAGCGTCGCATCCACGTCGAACCTCCCGCGCTCGGAGGTGCGATGACGAGCGCCGAGCCGCGCCCGGCCTTCGATGCCTCGACGTCGGCGTAGCGGGTGGGGGGCAGCGACACCCCCTCGCCTCGGTACACCTCGGTGAGGCGGTCCACGGCTCCATGGAGCAGGATCGGGCCCTCGCCCCCGGCGCCGATCGCTTCGAGCCCGGCCAGCAGCCGCTGCGCTTTCCCCAGAGCGTACGAAAACAGCACCGACGTGCGGCCCGCGGCTCGATTGTCGGCCCACCACACCGCGATGTCCCGAAAGACGCTGTCCGGGTCGGGCCATCGGTAGATCGGGAGCCCGAAGGTGGACTCGGTGACGAGCACGTGGCAGGCCACCGGCACGTAGTCGGAACCGGTTGGATCCGGCTGATGCTTGTAGTCGCCGGTAACGACCCACACCTCACCGCGATGCTCCAGTCGCACCTGGGCGGAGCCGCGGATGTGGCCGGCCGGCTGGAGGCTGACGTTCACGTCGCCGATGCGGATGCTGCGACCGAAGGGGAGGAGCTGGAGGGGGGCGTCGTCGCCCAGCCGCACCCGCATCACCCCCTCGGACTCGGCGGAGCACAGCACCGCTCGCGAGCCGGGTCGGGCGTGATCGGAATGCGCGTGGGTGACGACGGCCCTGTCGACGGGCCGCCAGGGGTCGATGTGGAATCCCCCGGCGGCGCACCAGAGGCCGGAGTCGGTGGGGATGAGGAGATCGGACATGGCGCCCGGCCTACCCGCCGAGCGCCCTCGCGTTTCGCGGTGACTGCGCGGGCGGTTTTTGCGAGCGCGGCTACTGCGCTCGCGGTTTTTGCGCGCGCGACGACTGCGGGCGGTTTCCGCGAGCGCGGCTACTGCGCTCGCGGTTTTTTGCGAGCGCGGCTACTTCGCGCGCGGCTCGTCAGGCCGAAGGGTACGTCCCACCACGATGGCGATGTTGTCGGAGCCACCGCCCTCCAGCGCGTCCTGGAGCAGCTGCTCGGCGACCTGTCGGGAGCTGGTCATGCTGGCGATCCGCTCCTCGATGAGCTCGTCGGACACGTGTTTGGTCAGGCCGTCGCTGCACAGGAGCACGACGGTGCCCCAGTCGCGGACCACACGGGTCACTTCGGGGCGAGCCGCCTCGCCGCCCACCGCGCTGGAGAGCACCCCCGCCCACTTGCTTCGCTCGGCGTGGGTTCGGGTCAGCGCCCCGCTGTCGATCATGTCCTGGGCCCACGTCTGGTCGCGCGAAATCTGATTGAGCCGGCCGTCCTTGAAGACGTAGCAACGCGAATCCCCCACCTGAAGCAGGTAGGCGTGGGGCCATAGGCCGAGGAAGAGCGTCACCGTCGTGGCCGGTCGCCGCCCGTCGTCTTCCGCGAGCCGGAGCAGGCTTTCGTGGCACTCCAGGGCCGCGTCGTGAAGCAGACGGGAAAAGACCTCGGGATCGTCGGGCTCGAGGCTCTCGGCCTCGTGAAACGACCTCGATACCGCCGAGACGAGGTCGCGTACGACGAGACGGGAGGCCTCGGCGCCTCCCGGCCTGCCGCCCACGCCGTCGGCCACGATCGCAAGCGACGCCAGTCGCTCGGCGTGCACGAGGGGCTGCCCGGCGTCGGTCGCGTTGGTGCCGTCGACGACGACCCCGCGCGCGAGCGCTCCGACGAAGAAGTGATCCTGGTTCTGTTCCCTCACCCTGCCCGGGTGCGAGAGGCCGAACGCATCGATGTCGCGGAA
>JANQRO010000200.1 GCA_028284525.1 Myxococcota bacterium
CGGGACCGCGCTGCACCACGAGCAGACCGGCGGCACGGCGTTCGCGGGCGAGGATCGCCTTGTAGCGAAGGCCCGCGTAGCGGCCCCAGTGCTGGCGCTCGGCGTCGCTGGCGCCCTCGGGCCAGTCGCGCAGCACGAGCAGCCACACGCCGCTGACGTCGACGGCCCCGTAGCTGTCCACCGCCGCCACGCCGGGTGCCTCGGGCGCCGCGAACCCGTAGCCACCGAAGACCACGGCGTGGGGGCCGAAGTCCCCGGCCTCGGAAAAGCCCAAGGGCTGCCACGACTCGCCCAGCACCAGGGGGCCCCCGGGGCCACGCAGCGCGTTCCCCGACCCGAGCCGCACCCCCGAGCCGAACTCGAAGCCGTGCAGGAATCCGCGCTCGTCCAGCGGCTCGAGGCCCGCGGCGCGGAAGGCGTCGACCAGGTACCGGGCGGCGAGCCGCTCGCCGACACGACCCGTGGCGCGCCCCTCGAAGGCTTCGGAGGCGAGCACCGCCACGTGGTCGCGCAATCGCGTCTCGCGCGGGCGCTCCTCGCCACCGCAGCCGCCGAGCAGGAAAAGCGCGAGCCACGCCAGCGCAGCGCCGCGCGCTCCGCGGGCGCGGCGGACGCCCCTGTCGCTGTGTCGCGGGTCGGTCAACGAGGCCCGGTCAGGGCGTGCGCGTTTCGAGGCGGTCGATGGCGTGTACCGGGGGGGCGTCCCCCGCCATGAAGGGGGCCACCGCTGCATACACCGACTGGTGTTGGCGGATCCGGGGCTGGCCGCGGAACGCCTCCGCCACCACGCTGATCTCGAAGTGACCGGCGCCGCCGGGACGCACCTCGACCTCGCTGTCGGGAATGGCCTCGCGGATCGCCCGCCGCATCTCTTCCACCACGCCGTCGTCGGCGCCGATGATCTTCAGAGCCACGCCGTGTCCCGTCTCAGTATCGCGGCACCGTGGAATCGATCTGACGCGACCACGCGTCGATTCCACCCACCACGTTGAAGACCTGCTCGAAGCCGAGCGCGAGGAAGTGCTGCGCCGCCTTCAGGCTGCGGCCACCGTGGTGACAGTGAAAGTAGAGCGGCGTGTCCTTGGGCAGGGCTTCGATCTCTCGCGCGCACGCCTCGTCGAGGAGTCGCGCGCCGGGGATCTGCGCCGTGGCCCGCTCCTCCGGGCTGCGCACGTCGAAGAGCTGGATCCCCGCCTCCGCGTCGAGGAGGGCCTTGAGCTCGCGCACCCCGATGTCGCGCACCGCGGCCGGAGCGTTCGGGTTGTCGACCCGGAGCTCGTGCCCCTGGGCGGTCTCGACGTAGTCGATGTGGATGCCGTCGGCGCGGGGGCCGGTGGGCAGGTCGACGTACCAGTCGAGGCCGCCGGCCTCGGCCACCATCTCGCCGGGCTCCTCGGGGCCGAGGTAGAGCCGCGGCTCGAAGTTGGCGCCGATGCGCAGGTGGAGCTTCTGCCCCGCCGCCTGCTCGAGGGCGTCGCGCACGTAGGCGGCGGCGCGCTCGGAGAGGTGGAGGGTGGGCGGGACGCGCTCGGGGACCGGGAGCCCGAAGGCCTCGTAGAGCTCGCCGCTCCCGTACATCTCCTGGATGATGTCGCAGCCGCCCAGGAACTCGCCCTTCACGTAGAGCTGGGGGATGGTCGGCCAGCTCGAGAACTCCTTGATGCCCTGACGCACCTCGGGGTCGGCCAGGACGTCCACGGTGCCGTAGTTCGGGATCATCTCGTTCAGGATCCCCACCACGGTGGCTGAGAACCCGCACTGCGGTTGCTGGGGGTTGCCCTTCATGAAGAGGACGACGTCCTGGGAGTCGATCGCGGCCTGGATGCGGCCGCGCGTGGTGTCATCAAGCACGGGGAGTGTCTCCGTCGGTCCGGTAGGTGGTGTGGCTCGGGCGCCCGGCGAGAATATTCTTCAAACCCCAGCTCGTCACCTTCTTGAAGGTGTCCGAGCCGATGAAATCGCGGAACGCGGCCTCGTCTTGCCAGCGCGACACGATCAGGTATTCGCCGCGGCTCTGGTCGACGCGGCGGAACAGCTGGGAGTCGTCGTGGCCCTGGGCGTCGTTCATCACGTCGAGCACCTTGCGACACGCGTCCTCGAAGACCTGCTCCTTGCCCTCGAGGACCTGGTAGTTCATTCCGATCGTCACCATCGCGCGGAAAGATAGCGTTCCCCCGCGCCCCGAGATTCCCGCCACCGGGGCGCCGGGGGCGGGTTTTGCCCCGCCCAGCGCCTGCGCGATGCTCTCCCCATGGGCGACCCGTCCGGAGCCAGCGCCGACGCCGCCCGCGAGGCCTTCCTCGAGGTCGTCGCGGGACCCGAGTCCGAACTCGACCTCTGCGAAGCGGCCCTGTGGATCGCCGCCGAGAGCTGCGCGCCCCTCGACGTCGAGGCCCAACTCGGGCGGATCGACGCGCTGGCCGAGAGCGCCGCCGACGCCAGCCGCGGCGGGACGACCGAAGAGCGAGCCCGCGGCCTGGTGGCCCACCTCCACCGCGATCTCGGTTTTCGCGGCAATGCCCAGGACTACTACGACCCGCGCAACAGCTACCTCCACGAGGTGCTGGAGCGACGCCTCGGCATCCCGATCTCGCTCTCGATCCTGTGGGTGGGGCTCGCGAATCGTCTCGACCTCCCCTCCGCCGGGGTCTCGTTTCCCGGCCACTTCCTCGCGACGACCCTCGAGGACGGCGTCGTGGTCGACGCCTTCCACGGGCGTCTGGTCGGCCCCGAGGAATGCGGCGAGCTCCTCCAGCGCGCCGGCGGCCCGGGCGCGCGCTTTGACGAGCGTCTGCTGGCCCCGGCCCCCGCGCGCCAGGTGTTGGCGCGGGTGCTGAGCAACCTGAAGCAGATCCACGTCCAGCAGCGCTCGTGGGACGAGGCGCTGCGTTGCTCCGAGCGCATCCTGCTGCTCCTCCCCGACGAAGCCCTCGAGCTGCGGGACCGGGGGCTCCTCTACCGCGCCCTCGACTGCTTTGGGCCCGCGCTCCAGGACCTCGAGGCCTTCGTCGCGCTCGCCCCCGAGAGCGAGGAGGCCCGCGCCCTCCACCCGCTGCTCGCCGACCTGCGCACCCGCGCGACCCGCCTCAACTGACGTGGCCGTCGCCGCCGTGGCGCTGACCGTCGCCGGCTCGGACTCGAGCGGGGCGGCCGGGGTCCAGGCCGACCTCAAGACCTT
>JANQRO010000206.1 GCA_028284525.1 Myxococcota bacterium
CGGGACCCGGGGCACCGGGGGGGCCCTGTGCGGCGGCTCCCAGCCGGGCCACGGTGAGGTCGAAGCGATCGCGCTGCCAGACACGCCACCCGCGCCGCACCTCGAGGCGGTAGTCGCCGTCGGGCAGCGCGGCGGCGTCGGGCAGCGCAGCGACGATCTCGTCGGCGCTCTCCGAGAGGAGTTCCAGCGGATCGGTCTCCCCGAGCCGCACCACCAGCGCGCCCCGTCCGGCGTCGAAATCGCGCCCGAGGATCTGGAGCTGGCCTTCGCGGTGCAGCACGAAGACCTCGTGGATCTGCAGGTCCTTCCACTGGCGATACCGCGTGTGCGAGGTGCGCCAGTCGTCGGCGACGCCGGGCGTCGCCACCGCGCTCGCGACAACCGACGCGAGTGCGGACGTGATGACAAATCGGAGCATCGGGTCCTCCCCCGTTGACGTCTGGCCCACGTATCGACGTCGCCGGAGGGAGGGGCTGGCTCGAAAGCCGTCAAGTTCTCTCGACGCAAACCGCAGCGCGGTGGAAGCGCTCGGGTAGCTTGCGGGCCCGTCGCATCGGGTCTTCCGCGGAGCCGCGTCTCGACGCGGGCTCGCCCCGGACGCGACTTGCCGGCGGTCTGCACCGCGCTCCGCGCCGGCCGGCCGGGCAACCCGTGACCCCGCGCCGCGTCCGCCTCGCGCGGGGCTGACGGACGCCGCTAGGAGCTGCTCTTCTCGAAGAGCTCCGGCGCCCGCTGCTGCACCTTGGCGTCCCGGGTCCAGTAGCGCTTCGCCCAGATCCCCTGGTAGGGCTCGTCGTCGACAGGCATCCGCCAGGTGCGCACCTCCGCGTCGGCCAGGGTCACCGAACACAGGGCGCGGGGCTGGTCGTCGGTGCCGTCGACGTAGGCGTTGGCGTCGTCCACCGGGATGTAGCGCTGGGCGATGCGGCGGTAGCGGTCTCGCCACGCGTCGTCGTCGCCCACCTCGTGGTCGACGGAGGCGCGCCCGCGCACCACGACCTTGCGGTAGGGAATCGCCGTCTCGTCGATGCTGAGGGCCACGCGGGCGTCCCCGCGGATGTGCTTCAGCCACTCGGAGTGCTGGCGGGGGGTGAACCAGATCCGGCCCTCTTCGTAGATGAACCAGATCGGGGTCACGAGGGGCGCCCCGTCGGCGCCGACGGTGGCGATGTTCATGATGGTGCCAGGGACGGCCAGAAACGCGTCCCGCTCGGCGTCGGTGAGCTTGGGCATGAAGGTCCTCTCCGTTCGCTCGTGGTCGGGCTCAGCTCTGGGCGGTGGGGAACTTGGGCTCGCGCTTCTCGATCAGCGCCTTGGCCCCCTCCTCCACGTCGTCGCCGAAGAAGTTCAGCATCTCGTAGGCCAGCGACGACTCGAAGATCGGGATCGCCTGACGCACCCAGTGGTTGAGCGAGCGTTTGGTCCACGAGATCGCGTACTGTGGTCCCGCCGCGAGCATGTTCGCGATCCGCATCGCCTCGTCGAGGAGCTGGTCGGCGGGCACGGCGCGGCTCACCAGCCCGATGCGCTCGGCCTCGCGGCCGTCGATGAACTCGGCGGTCATCAGATAGTACTTCGACTTGGCCAGCCCGCAGAGCAGCGGCCAGATGATCGCGGCGTGGTCCCCTGCGCCGACCCCGAGGCGGATGTGCCCGTCGGTGAAGCGGGCGTCCTCGGCGATCACGCTGATGTCGGCCATGATCGCCACGGCGAGGCCGGCGCCGACGGCGACCCCGTTGATCGCCGAGATCACCGGTTTGTCGCAGTCGGTGATGTTGTAGACGATGTCCGCCGCCTCTTTCATGATCTTCGAGATCTGATTGAAGTCCTTCACCTGGCCCTCGATCATGTCGAGGTCCCCGCCCGCCGAAAAGGCCTTCCCGGCCCCGGTGATCACGGCGACTTTGGTGTCGGGGTCGGCGTCGACGTCCTTCCAGACATAGGCCAGCTCGTTGTGGAGCTTGTTGTTGGTGGCGTTGTACTTCTCCGGTCGGTTGATCGTGATCAGCAGCACGCCGCCGGGCTTGCGCTCGAAGAGCAGGTACTCGTAGTTCTCGTACATCGGACCTCCTGGGTCGGGGACGTCGCGGACGCGCTCCGCGCCGCGCGGGGACTCGCCGGCGACGAGGCGACCGGCTCCCGCGGGTGGCGAGGGACGGGCAAGGTAGTCCAGCGCCCAGGGCGTCGCGAAGACGTGGCGAAGGGGTCCCGCGAGCCGTCGGGTGGCGCGGCTACGCCTCGATTTCCGCCTCCCCCGACGCGACGGCGTGGGCGCGGGCGTTCTCGCGATCGCTCTGGATCACCCCGGGTGCGTTGACCGCAGCGACGCCACAGAGCACCAGGGCCCCACCGGCGAGCTCGAGGAGGCTCAGCCGCTCGCCGAGCCAGAGGGCGCCGAAGCCGACCCCGAAGATCGGCACCAGGTACGCCACCGCCGAGGCCTGCACCGCCGAGCCCCGGGCGAGGATCTCGACCCAGATCACATAGGCGAGGGCCAGCGCGGGGAGCGCGGCGTAGGCCAGGGGCAGCCAGAGATCGGGATGGGGTTCGAAGCGTCCGAAGCCCTCGACCAGGCCCGAGAGCAGAAAGATGCCGGCCGCGGACATCAGGAGCTGGACCGAGACCATTGCCAGCGGATGCACATGGGTGAGGTCGTTGCGCTTCATCAGGATCGAGCCCAGCGCCCAGCTCGCGGGCGCCGCCATCACAAAGAAGATCCCGAGGGCCTCACCTCCGACGGTCACCGTCGGCCACGCGATCACCGCGGTGCCGACGAACCCGATGAGCAGCCCGACCCACGCCAGCAGCCCCGGCCGCTCGCCCAGCATGGGCCCCGCCAGCAGCAGCGTGAAGAGCGGCATCGTGTTCGAGAGAAGACCGGCTAACCCCGCAGAGACGCGGGCGATTCCCATGGCGAAGCAGGCGCTCGAGAGGGTCGTCATGAAGAGCGCGATGACGAAGATCTCACGCCACTCCGCCGGCTTGCGGGGGAGCGCGATCCCGCGCAGCTGACAGATCGCGAGCAGACAGAGCCCCGCGATCAGCGAGCGCAGGGTCCCCATCACAAGGGGTGAGACGTGCACCAGGATCAGCTTCATCGCCACGAAGTTGGAACCCCAGAGCGCCGAGATCGCCACGACGAGGCCGAAGGTGGGGATCTGCGCATGCCAGGGGCGCGGCGGGGCGGACGTCGCCGTGGCCGCCGCCGGCCGGGGCTCCAGGGATTCGGGGGGCACGGCGCGATCGTATAGAATCGGCGATTCGCCACCACAACCCGGCGCCGCGCCCGACGCGGCGCCGCCGGATGGAGACCCCACCCCCCGATGAGTGCATCGCGCTTTCCCAAGATCACCGAATCCGCCCTCGACGCGCTGCGCGAGCGCCTCGGTGTCCGCATCGAGGACAGCCTCGAGCCGTGGTGCTACGAGGCGACCCGGGACAACATCCGCCACTACGCCCACGGTGTCGGCGACGACAACCCGCTCTGGTGCGACCCCGACTACGCCGCCCAGACCGAGCACGGCGGCATCCTCGCCCTGCCCTCTTTCGTGTTTCCCTGCGACCGGATCATCAGCGGGTACGTGGGAGGGCTTCCCGGAATCCACGCGATGTGGGCCGGGAGCAACTTCACCTGGCACGACTGGATCCGCCGCGGCGACGAGCTCCGCACCGAGGCCTGGCTCCACGACCTGATCAACCACGAGACGCGCTTCTCGGGGCGCGCCGTCCAGCAGATCTACCGCGTGCACTTCTACAACCAGCGCGACGAGTTGGTCTGCGAGGCGGACTCCTGGTGCTTCCGCACCGAGCGCGACACCGCGCGCGAAGAGGGGATGAAGTACCAGGAGGTGCGCGAGCGCGGTGAGAAGCGCTACGACGGCGAGGAGATCGAGGAGATCTACCGGCTCTACGAGCAGGAGGCGGTGCGCGGCGCGACTCCCCGCTACTGGGACGACGTCGAGGTCGGCGACGCGCTCCCGGCGATGGCCAAGGGGCCGATGACCGTGACCGGCTTCATCGCCTACGCCCAGGGCTGGGGCGGGCTCTACATCCGCGCCAACCGGCTGGCGTGGCAGCAGATCCGCAAGCACTCGGGGCTCGGCATCCCCAACCGCTTCGGCATCCCCGACGTGCCCGAACGTGTGCACTGGGAAGAGGAGTTCGCCACCGAGGTGGGAGCGCCGGGTGCCTACGACTACGGCCCGGAGCGCTGCTCGTGGTTGATCCACCACCTGACCGACTGGATGGGCGACGCGGGCTTTCTGCGCAGCTCCCACTGCAAGATCCGTCGGCACAACCCGGTGGGGGACTGGCTCAAGATCCGCGGCAGCGTAGTGCGCAAGTTCGAAGAGGACGGCCACGGCTGTGTCGAGATCGAGCAGCGCGCGGAGAACCAGGACGACGAGCTCTCGGTGCTGGGCGGCGGCGTGATCCGCCTCCCGCGGCGGGGGCGCGCGTGATGGGCCGGTTCTCCACCGCCACCCCGATCGCCATCTACGACCCCGACGCCCGAGCGGCGTCCCAGGAGGCTCCATGGCCGGCGAAGCCACCCCCTACGAGATCCACGTTCCCGACGCCGACATCGACGATCTGAGGCGACGTCTCGCGGCAACCAAACTGCCACCGACCTTCGCGTCGGTGGGCCACGCCTACGGTTTCGACCTGGAGGTGCTACCGGCCTACCTCGACTACTGGCGCGAGCGCTACGACTGGCGCGCCCAGGAGCGCGCGCTGAACGCGCTTCCCAACTTCGTGACGGAGGTCGACGGGCAGCGGGTGCACTTCCTCCACGCGCGCTCGAGCCACGAGAACGCGTTGCCGCTGGTGATCTCCCACGGCTGGCCCGGATCGATCGTCGAATTCCTCAAGGTGATCGAGCCCCTGACGCAGCCCGAACGCCACGGGGGCTCCGCCGACGACGCGTTTCACGTGGTGGCCCCGTCGCTCCCGGGGTTCGCCTTCTCGGGCCCGACGACGGCGCCGGGGTGGAGCCCGCAACGCATCGGCGAAGCCTTCCACCAGCTGATGTCGCAGCTGGGCTACGCGCGCTACGGCGCCCAGGGCGGGGACTGGGGCTCCTTGATCTCGACCGCGATCGGCGCGGCGCACCCCGAGGCGGCGTGCGGGATCCACACCAACCTCCCCCTCGGCGCGCCGCCGGATCCGGAGAATCCCGCGGCGGGGCTCTCGGAGACCGAGCTCGCCGACCTCGCCGGCATGCAGCCCTACATGGACACCGAGATGGGCTACTTCAACGAGCAATCGACCAAGCCCCACACCCTGGGCGTGGGTCTCGGGGACTCGCCGGCGGGCCTGGCCGCGTGGATCCTCGAGAAGTTCACCACCTGGAGCGACTGCGACGGAGACGTGGAGAGCGTCTTCACCAAGGACGAGCTCCTCACCAACATCAGCCTCTACTGGTTCACCGACACCGCGACCTCGGCGGCGCGCATCTACTACGAATTCGCCCAGACCGGCGGGCTGGCCGGCGAGATCCCGCGGGTCGAAGTGCCCACCGGGGTCGCGCGCTTTCCGAAGGAGCTCGCGGGCTTTCTCTTCCCGCGCTCGTGGTGCGAGCAGATCTACAACGTGACCCACTGGACCGACATGCCCCGCGGCGGCCACTTCGCGGCCATGGAGCAACCCGAGCTCTTCGTCGAAGACGTCCGCACCTTCTTCCGGAGCGTGCGCTGATGGACTTCGGCGTGTGTCTCTCGGCGGTCGAATCGCGTCGCGTTCGCAGGAGGCGCGACTGATGGACTTCGGCGTGTGTGTGGCCTCGAAGATCGACGACGTCGGCTACATCCGCTTCGCCGAGAACCTGGGTTACAGCCACGCCTGGGTGGCCGACAGCCAGATGATCTGGTCGGACTGCTACGCGGTGTTGGCGCTGGCGGCCCAGCAGACCGAGCGCATCCGCCTCGGCACCGGGGTCTCGGTGGCGGGGCCGCGCAGCGCCCCGGTGATCGCCCACAGCATCGCCACGATCAACCGGCTCGCCCCGGGTCGCACCTTTCTCGGCATGGGGACCGGCAACACCGCGATGCGGATCATGGGGCACCGCCCGCTACGCCTGGGCGAGTTCGCCCAGGACCTGCGCACGATTCGCGGGCTCCTCGACGGCGAGCTCGTCGACTTCGAATGGCGGGGCGAACGCACCAAGGTGCAGTTCCAGATGCCGGAGCTCGGCTTTCTCGACCTCGAGCACCGGGTCCCGATGTACGTCTCGGCCTTCGGGCCCAAGACGATGGAGCTGGCCGGTGAGGTGGGCGACGGGATCGTGCTCTCGATCCCCCCGGACGCCGCCGCGATGGACCGGGTCTGGGCCCAGGTGGAGCGCGGCGCCCAGAAGGCCGGCCGCGACCTCGACCGCAAACACTACCCGAGCTGCAGCCTCACGATGGTGGCGCTCTGCCGCCCCGGCGAGACCCTCGACTCCGAGCGGGTGCGCCGCGAGGTGGGGCCGATGGTGGTCTCCTCGATCCACTACGTCTACGACCGGGTGCGTCAGCTCGGAGGCAACCCGCCCGGGCGTTTCGGGAACGTGTGGGACCGCTACTGCGCGATGGTGGAGGCAGTCCCCGAAGAGATCCGGCACAACCGCATCCACGCCGGCCACTGCACCTACGTCCTCCCCGAGGAGGAGGAGCTGATCACCCCGGAGCTGATCCGCGAGGTGTGTATCGCCGGCTCCCCCGACGAGGTGATCGACCAGATCCGCAGCCTCGAGGCCCGCGGGCTCGAGCAGCTCATGCTGCTCCCCTCCCTCGACACCCAGTACGGATTCCTGCAAGACTTCGCGACACACGTCATGGACAAGATGTAGGGGCACGGACTCCCAATGAAACTCGATACCCAGACGAGCGACTACGATCTCAACAACGCCGGCGCCAACGCCAGGCGCTTCGAAGAGATGGGCTTCGACGCCGTGTGGACCTTCGAAGCCGCCCACGATCCCTTCCTGGCCCTGGGCGTGAGCGCGATCTCCACCACCAAGCTCGAGATCGGCACCAACATCTCGGTCGCCTTCGGTCGGAGCCCCTTCGCGATGGCGCAGACGGCTTGGGACCTCCAGCACACCAGCCGGGGCCGCTTCCATCTGGGGCTCGGCACCCAGGTGCGGGCGCACATCGAGCGGCGCTTCTCGATGCCCTTCGACCACCCGGCGCGCCGGGTGGCCGACTACATCCGCTGTGTCCGCGCGATCTGGGACACCTTCCAGACCGACGCCAAGCCCGACTACCGGGGCGAGTTCTACCAGTTCCGGCTGATGAACCCCTTCTTCAACCCGGGGCCCATCGAGCACCCGAAGATCCCGATCTATCTGGCCGGGGTGAACCCGCTGATGTGCCGCACCGCCGGCGAGGTGGCCGACGGCTTCCACGTCCACCCGATGAACAGCGCCCCCTTCCTGCGCGACGTCGTGCGACCGGCGATCGCCGAGGGTGCGGCGAAGAGCGGGCGCCGGGCCGACGACATCGCCCTCTACGCGCCGATCTTCGCCATCAGCGGCGACGACCAGGCGGCCTTCGACAAGGCCGAGCGCGAGGTGCGCCGTCAGATCTCCTTCTACGCCTCGACCCCCAACTACCGCGTGCTCCTCGAGTACTACAACCTCGAGGCGCTCGGGAAGGAGCTCAGCGCCAAGGCGCGCAAGGGCGAGTGGAACGACATGCCGAAACACGTGCCCGACTCGCTGGTCGAAGAGGTCGCGGTGATCGGCAAGCCCGACGAGATCCCGGGCAGGCTCGCCGCGCGCTACGCGGGGCTGCTCGACCGGGTCTCCCTCTACTTCCCGATCCCGGCGGGCGACTCCACCGAGAGGTGGCAGCGCTTCAACGAGGCCTTCCGGGCCGCCGACGGAGCCGCCGCGTGAACTTCGAGTTCTCCCCCGACCAGGAGCTGCTCCGCGAGGAAGCGCGCAAGTTCCTCGCCGACCGCTGCACCCCCGCGGAGGTGCGCACGGTCCTCGACGGCGACGCGCCCTACCACGCGGGGCTCTGGCGCGAGATGGCCGAGCTCGGCTGGATGGGCACGGCACTCCCCGAGGCCCTCGGCGGACAGGGGGCCGGGCCCCTCGAGCTCTGTGTGCTCGCCGAGGAGCTGGGCCGCAGCCTGGCGCCGCTTCCCTTCGCCTCCTCCGTGTACCTGGGGGCCGAGTTCCTCCTCCGGGCCGGGACTCCCGAGCAGCAGGCCCGGTGGCTCCCGGCGATCGCCGACGGCTCCTGCATCGCGACCTATGCGGACCAGGACGGCCCGGTCCCCGCGGTGCTGCGCGACGGGGCGCTCTCGGGCAACAAGCGGCCCGTGCCCGACGGCGACGTGGCGCACCTGGCCGTCGTGCGCGCCGGCGACGACCTGGCGTTGGTCGAGCTCGGCGACAGCGGCGTCGAGCGCCACGCCCTCGAGTCGATCGACCCCACGCGGAGCCAGGCCGAGCTGCGCTTCTCGGGGGCGAGCGCCGAGCCCCTCGGCGCTCCCGGCCAGGCGACCGCGATCCGCGAACGGGTCTACGACCGCGCGGCCGTCTATCTGGCCTTCGAACAGCTGGGCGGGGCGACCGCAGCCCTCGAGATGGGCCGCGACTACGCCACCGACCGCTTCGCCTTTGGGCGCCCGATCGGCTCCTTCCAGGCCGTCAAGCACATGCTGGCCGACATGTTCGTCTCGGCCGAGCTGGCCCGTTCCAATTGCTACTACGGCGCCTGGGCGATCTCCCAGGAGAGCGAAGAGCTGCCCTTGGCGGCGGCGACGGCGCGGGTGAGCGCCACCCAGGCCTACCAGCACTGCTCGAAGAACAACATCCAGGTCCACGGCGGCATGGGCTTCACCTGGGAATTCGACTGTCACCTCTACTACCGGCGTTCCAAGCTGCTCGCCCTCCTGCTCGGGAGCGAGACGCGTTGGAAGCACCTGCTGGTGGACCGCCTCGCGGCCCACCGGGCCAAGGGCCACTAGTCATGGACTTCAGCGACAACCGCGAAGAGGCCGCGTTTCGCCGCGAGGCGCGCAGCTGGATCGACGCCAACGCGCCCAGCGAGCTCCTGCCCCAGCTCCAGGCCAGCACCTTTGGCAAGGCGGCCTTCGAGCCCGAGGAGCTCCTGCGTCACGCCAAGGCGTGGCAGATGAAGAAGTACGAGGGCGGCTGGGCCTGTCTGCACTGGCCGAAGGAGTACGGCGGGCGCGGGGCGAGCCCGATCGAGCGGGTGATCTGGCTGCAGGAAGAAGGCATCTACCAGGTGCTGGCGGAGCCCTTCCTGATCGGCCAGGGGATGTGTGGCCCGACGATGATGGCCTACGCCACCGAGGAGCAGAACCGCGCCTACATGCCCGACCTGGCCAGCGGTGCCGCGATCTGGAGCCAGCTCTTCAGCGAGCCGGGGGCGGGCTCCGACCTGGCCGGGCTCTCGACCCGCGCCGACTTCGACGACGGGGAGTGGGTGATCAACGGCCAGAAGATCTGGTCCTCGGGCGCCCACTACAGCCAGTACGCCATCCTGCTCACCCGCTCGGACTTCGAGGCCGCCAAACACCAGGGTCTCACGATGTTCTTCCTCGACCTGCACGCGGCCGGGGTCGAGATCCGCCCGATCAAGCAGGTCTCGGGGGAGTCCCACTTCAACGAAGTCTTCTTCAACGACGTGCGCGTCCCCGACGCCCAGCGCCTCGGCGAAGCCGGCGACGGGTGGCGGGTCGCGCTGACGACGCTGATGAACGAACGCCTGGCGATCGGCGGCCAGATGCCCACGGGCTTCGAAGACCTCTTCGACTACGTGGCGGGGGCCGCCGGGGAGGACGGGCCGCTCCTCGACGACCCGGCGGTGCGCGAGAAGCTGGCCGACTGGCACGTGCGGGCCAACGGGCTCAAGTTCAGCGCCTACCGGATGTTCTCGGCGCTCTCCAAGGGCGACATGCCGGGGCCCGAGGCCTCGATGGGCAAGCTCGTCGCGGGCAACACCATGCAGGAGATCTCGCAGTTCGCCCTCGACCTCCAGGGCCTGGGGGGTGTGCTCGCGGACCCGGAGCTCGCGGCGGCCCAGGCGAAGTTCCAGGCCATGATGCTGCGCTCGCCGGCCACCCGGATCGAGGGCGGCACCGACGAGATCCTGCGCAACATCATCGCCGAGCGCGTGCTGCAGCTCCCGGGTGACGTGCGGGTCGACCGCAACCTGCCCTTCCACAAGATCCCGACCGGCCCGCGCGGGGGCGCGAGCTCCTAGCCGGGCGACGAGCGAGCGAGCCCGGGCAACGGCTCAGGAGAGCCCGGGGGTCGCGCTGCACGCGACGAGGAGCTGGTGCGCCAGCCCCGCGCTGCGGTGCACCGAGAACTCCGCCACCTCGGGCCGCTGCACCAGGTCGAGAAAGGCCTCTTTCGACGGATACTCGACGATCCCGACGAGGTCCCACTCGAGCGCGCCGTCGCCGATCACCAGGAGCTGCGCCTCGGCGCTGTGCACCAGGCGGCCGCCGCCGGCCGCGACGAAGGGAATCATCTGCTCGGCGTAGAGGGCGTAGGCCTCACGCCCGCTGAGCGTGGTCTCGCGACCGTCTTCGTACTCGGCGCGCTCCTTGAACCGGAGCAGATTCAACATCTGCACCGGGCCTTCGATGTCGGCCTTGGCGAGGGCGGCGAACTGGTCGGCGGTGGGATAGATCGGCATGGGACCTCCTCGGCGTGGGTCGGGCTCGTGTCGGACGCGGGCGGTTAGGGGACGCCCACGTGCTCGCGTCCCACGAGCATCGCGACGGTGTCGGCAAAGCGCTCGAACCCGTCTTCGGCGAGCTTCTCGGCGTGGGCCCGCGAGGCCGCCGCGTCGTCGTACCAGAGCTCGGCGAAGCCGGCGTAGGCGGGCTCGCGGCGCCCCTCGGTGGCGAAGGAGACCGCGTAGCGGTGGGCACCGGCAGTCGCCTCGAGGGCTCTCGCCACGTTGGGGGCGTGGACCTCGCGCCACTCGCGGTAGAGGGTGTCGGGCGTCACCTCGGGACGCCGCCGCACGAGCCCGACGAGCTTGAGGGCGCCCTCGGGACGCGGCCCGTCGACGAGCACGTGCTCTACGCACTCGAGCTGGTCGAAGGGCGTCTCGACGAGCTCCACGAAGCCGTCCTGACGCACGGGCTCCGGCGCGCCGCGGCCCAGCACGTGGCGGCCGCGCTCGGCGTCCCGGAACCAGAGGGTCGCCATCCCGTCGTAGGGCGTGCCCTCGCGCTGCTCGAAGATCGTCACTCGGTAGTGATCGGGCCGCATGTGCGCGGCCACGCCGCGGCGGTGGGGGCCCAACCAGTGCGCGGCCAGCTCCTCGTGGGTGACGCCGGCGCGGCGGCGGACCGGGACTGCGATCTTCAACACGATCGTCGTCTCCAGGGCGGGCGACGGCGGGGGCCGGCGCGTGGATCCACAGGGCGTCCGAGACGGTAGACTCGCACGTCACGGCGGCGCCCGCGCCCGCCTCGCACCAGGAGACCCACCATGGCCAGTCCGGAACACGTCAAGCTCGTCGAGCTGCTGCGCGCCAACAAGCCCACCAGCGCCCCCCTCGAGGTGATGCGCGCCCAGGTGCCGAAGATGCGCCAGAACTTCGTCGAGGTGAACGCCCGCGCGAAGGTGCGCCCCGACACGAAGCGCGTCGCGGTGGACGCCGGCGGGGTCCCGGCCGAGTGGTTCACCCCGGCCGGCGTGCGCGAGGACCAGGTCCTGCTCTACTTCCACGGCGGCGGCTATGTGATGGGCTCGGTGGAGACCCACCGCTCGTTGGTGGACGACCTCGGCGTGGCCACGGGGGTGCGCGTGCTCTCGGTGGACTATCGGCTCGCCCCGGAGCACCCCTACCCCGCGGCCATCGAGGATGCGACGACCGCCTACCGGTGGCTGCTCGAGCAGGAGACGACCCCCGCCGACACCGTGATCGCCGGCGACTCGGCGGGGGGCGGGCTGGCCGCGGCGACCCTGCTGGCGCTGCGCGACGCGGGCGATCCGCTGCCGGCTGGCGCGGCCTTGCTCTCGCCCTGGCTCGACATGGAGGGCACCGGCGAATCGGTGCAGACCCGGGCCGAGATCGACCCGATGGTCGACGCCGGCTCCCTCGCCGGGATGGCGCGTCTGTACCTGGGCGACGCGGGCAACCCCCGCGACCCCTTGGCCTCGCCGATCCTCGCGCCGCTCCAGGGCCTCCCGCCGCTGCTCGTGCAGGCCGGGGACTGGGAGGTGCTACGCGACGACTCGACACGCTTCGCCGACGAAGTGCATCGCGCGGGTGGCGACGTGACGCTCTCCATCTGGGACGAGATGGTCCACGTCTTCCCCTTCTTCGCCCCCTTCACACCCGAAGGGCGCGCGGGTGTGCAGGAGATCGGCGACTTCCTGCGTGGCGCGCTCGACCGGGCGACCTAGGAATGGCGGAGAACGGATTGGTGATGGTCGACGCGGACGGGCACCTGCTCGAACCGCGGGACACCTGGGAGCGCTACCTCGAGCCGCGCTACCGCGATCGCGCGATCCAAATCGACACCCAGGACGGGGTCGAGGTGCTGATCGTCGACGGGAAGCCCCTCGAAGCGGTGCGCGGCCGCACGGCGCTCCTCGGGGGGATCGAGATGGATCCGGCCGAGGCGATGCGCCCCGGCAAGTACAAGTACGAGGACGGCTGCCCGCCCGGGAGCTACGACCCCGCCGCGCGGCTCGTGGTGATGGACCAGGAGCAGATCGACGTCTCGCTACTCTACCCGACGATCGGCATCTGCTGGGAAGGCCTGGTCGAAGACCCGGAGATCGCGACGGCCTACACCCGGGCGTACAACCGCTGGATCGTCGACTTCTGCGCCCACGACCCGAAACGGTTGGTGCCGATCGCGCACCTCTCGCTCCTCGACCCGGAGGCCGCCGTCGCCGAGCTCGAGCGCTCCCGGGCGGCCGGCTGCCGCGGGATCTACCTCTCTCCGGACATGAAGGCCCGGGGAGGCCGCTTCCTCGACGACCCGGTCTACGACCGCTTCTGGTCGGCGGCCCAGGACCTCGAGATGCCGGTGGCCTTCCACGTGGTGGTGCGCGACCGCGCGAGCTTCGAAGAGTGGAACCCGCCGATCGGCGAGAAGCGGCTGCGCTTCGCCCTGTTCAACTTCGCCTTTCTGGCCCTCGACGTGATGGCGGCCTTCACCCAGCTCCTCACCCTGGGTGTCCTCGAGCGCTACCCGCGCCTGCGATGCGCCGTCCTCGAGACCGGCGCCAACTGGATCTCCGCCTGGCTCGACCGGCTCGACCACAAGTACGAGGTGATGGCGTCGGTGACACCGATCTCGACGAAGCCCAGCGAGTACTTCTACCGACAGTGCGTGGTCTCGGCGGACCCCGACGAGAGCCTCACCGCCGACGTCGTGCGTCACATCGGCGCCGACTACTTCATCTGGGCCTCGGACTACCCGCACGTCGACGCGTCCTTTGGCACCGTGCGGGAGATGCGCGAGCGCGTCGCCCCGCTCCCCCTGGAGGACCAGCGCAAGGTGCTCGGCACGAACGCGCTGCGCTTCTACGGGCTCGACTACGAAGGGAGCTCCGCGTGATCAAGGTCGCCGCGTTCTTCAAACGCAAGGCGGGCTCCTCCGTCGAGGACTTCCAACGCTACTGGCGCACCACCCACGGCGACATCGCCAAGGAGCTCCCCGGGCTGCGCCGCTACGTCCAGTGCCACACCCTGCCCGGCATCTACAAGAAGCAGGAGCCCGTCTACGACGGGGTGGCGGAGATCTGGTTCGACGACACCGACGCCCTGCGCGACGCCGCGGCCTCCGCGGTGTTCCGGGCGGTGAAGGACGACGAGGCGAAGTTCATGGACGTCGACACCTACGGCGACATCGTGACCGAGGAGCACCTGATCAAGGACGGCCCGATGCCCGCGGACGGAGTGAAGAACATCGAGTTCGTGACGCGGCGGCCCGACCTGTCGGTGGAGGCCTTCCAACGCCACTGGCGAGAGGTCCACGGCCCCCTCGGGGGCGCGATCCCTCCGGTGCTCCGCTACGTCCAGTGCCACACCCGCCTAGCGGGCTATCGGGGTGGCCGCGTCCCGGCCTTCGACGGCCTGGCGATGACCTGGTTCGAGGGCGTTCATACCATGCGGGCATCTGCTGAGACCGAAGAGTATGATCTGACCCGAGCGGACGAGCCCAACTTCGTAGCGGGCGAGCTGCCCTTCCTGATCACCACCGAGCACGGGATCGTGCCCTAGACGAAGGCGCGCATCCCCGGAGGCCCTCGATGCACGTCGGATACAGCGCCGTCTTCCAGAACCCCCAGAACCAGCTCTCCGACGCCGAGGTCTACCGGGAAGAGATCCGCCTCGCCGAGCTCGCCGAGCCCCTGGGCTTCGAATCGGTGTGGTCGGTGGAGCACCACTTCACCGACTACACGATGTGCCCCGACGTCGTGCAGTTCCTGAGCTACATGGCGGGCCGCACCAAGAACGCGCTCCTCGGCTCGATGGTGGTCGTGCTCCCCTGGCACGACCCGCTCCGGGTGGCGGAGCAGATCTCGCTCCTCGACCACTACTCCGGCGGCCGAATGATCCTGGGCCTCGGCCGCGGGGTCGGTCGGGTCGAGTACGACGGTTTCCGCCTCGACATGAACGAGGCGCGCGGCCGCTTCGTCGAATACACCGAGATGCTGGTCGACGCCCTCGAGACCGGCACGATGAAGCGCGACGGCGAGTTCATCCAGCAGCCGCCCCGCGACATCCGCCCCAAGCCCTTCAAGAGCTTCAAGGGCCGCACCTACGCGGCGGCCGTCTCTCCCGAGTCGCTCCCGGTGATGGCGCGTCTCGGGATCGGCATCCTCGTCGTGCCCCAGAAGCCCTGGAACGTCGTGCAGAACGACATCCTCACCTACAACGAGCTCTTCGAGCAGGAGAACGGGCACCCGGCGCCGCCGCCGATCGTGGCGGGCTGGACCTTCGTCGACGAGAACGAGGACCGCGCCCACGAGCTCGGCCGCAAGTACATCACCGACTACTACGAGTCGGTGATCAAGCACTACGAGTTCGACAGCGACCACCTGAACAAGGTGAAGGGCTACGAGTTCTACGGGAAGGGCTTCCAGCAGAAGATCCAGGAGATGGGGAAGGACGGCGTGATCGACTTCCTGGTCTCGCTGGCCGTCTTCGGCACACCCGAGCAGTGCTACGAGCGCATCCTCCACTACCGCGAGCTCACCGGCATGAACGGTTTCATCGGGGTGTTCTCGTACTCGGGGATGCCCTGGGCCGAGGCGGAGCGGAACCTCCGGTGCTTCGCGAATACGGTGATGCCGGAGCTGAAGAAAGTGGAGGCGCCGCGGCTCGAGGCAAGCGAAGCGGCGTAGACCGCTTCGCGCGCACCGCAGGCGCCGGGTCGACCCGGCGCGCGCAGCGTGGGCGAAGCCCACGCAACGTCCACGAGGCGGTACCCGCGACGACCGAGACGGTCTGCCCTCGAGTTGCGCTCCGGGGATCCCCGGCCCTCGCGCCAAAGGACGAGATCGTTCCTGCACCCGCGGGGCGTCCGCGTTCGGATTGCTGCGGCGTGGTGGCTCGCGGGCCGACCTCCGCTGCGACCGGCGATCCGAACCCGGGGGAGAGAGACCTCCACGGGGCGCCGGCGACCCCAACCCCGTGGAGGTCGCGTACCGTCTAGGGGCAGGGCCCGTTCGAGGTCGTGCCGAACACGTTGGGTCCGACGACCGTGCCGACGCCCTCGTCGCAGAAGTCGACGTTGTTGTCCGCACCCTCGTTGTCGCGGACCACGGTCTGCGAGGCGGGGGCGTTGATCTCGATCCCGGCTCGATTGTTCTCCCACAGCAGGTTGTCCAGGACGGAGTTGCGGCCACCCATCGAGATATCGATGCCGTCTTCCTTGTTCTCCTTGACGCGGTTGTCTTTGATGGTGTTGAGGTTGCCCTCGACGTCGATCCCGTCGTCGTAGTTGCGGAAGATGTAGTTCCCGGCGACCTCGTTCTGGTTGCCCCTCACCTCGATGCCGTCGTCGCCGTTGTCGTCGCCGTTCTGGATGACGTCGTTGTCGGTGACCTCCATCCCGTTGCCGTTGATCTCGATCCCCTCGTCCATCCCGTTCGAGATCTGGTTGTAGGAGATCTTGATGTTGCTGTCGGTGTCGCCGGCCGACGCCGTCGCCATGATTCCCTCGCACACGTCGTACACGTGCTCGACCTTGTTGTAGACGATGGTCGCCCCGCGACAATCGCCCGCGCCACAATCGACCTCGATCCCTTCGCCGCCGGTCGCGGTGGTCTGGTTGCGCTCGATCTTCGCCTTCTGCCCGGTGACCCGGATGCCGTCGGAGCTGCAGTCCTCGGTGAACTCGTTCGCCTGTCCGGATCCGGTGCCCTTGACGTGGTTCCAGGCGACGTGGGCGTCGTCCCCGGTGATCTCGACCCCGCTCTCCTGGCAGTTCCACAAGTTGTTGTGCTTGACGACGATGTGGTCGCCGTCGGCGTCGATGCAATCGTTGTCCGAACGAACGAAGGTGTTGTAGAGGTAGTGCGTACCGTTGGCGTCTCCATCGATCAGGTCGCCGTTCTCGGCAGCCGACACCTTGTTGTGTCGGATCCGGACGTCGTCGGGGCCGTCGGTCGCGAAGTTGTTGTTGGTGAGACGATCGAGGTCGATGCCGTCGCTGTCGCAAGAGACGAGCTCGCTGTACTCCACGACGCTGTCGTCCCCACCTCGGTTGATGTCGATACAGTCATCACCCGCGCCGAGCACGGTCACCTTGGTGATCCTGGTTCGCGCACCGGCGTCGCCATCGTTGTCGACATCCACCTGGATGCCGTCCGCGGTGGAGTTGCGAATCGTCAGGTACTCGATGGTGACGTCGTCGGGGTCGATCGCGATCGCCGCCCCGGGGAGGTCGAGCGCGTCGATGATGATCGGGCTCTTGCCGTGCCTGGGATAGGCCGGCGGCAACACACCCAGGAGCGTGATGTCGTCCGTGTCGATTTCGACGGTTTCGAAAAAGATCCCCGGATAGATCTTGATGGTCGCACCGGGTTTGGCGTCGTCGACGGCGTCCTGAATCGTCTTGTAGCAGCCGAAGTACCCGGACTGCTCGACGCAGAGGGACGGTGCGGGCCGCTTCCACCACTGGGCCGGCGCGGCCGGGGCATGCAACAAGAACGGAAGTGCGAGCATCGAAACGAGAAGCCAGTTCGGAGTCACGTAGGGCAACATGTCGTGTATTCCTCGATGGGTAGCCAAGGGGAACTAGTCGGATTCGTTCGGAGGACGCATCCCCCGCTGCGAGGCGAGCGCCTTGCGATACGCGAGCTCCCAACGCCCCGCGGCGTAGTGCTGCCGCGCGCGTTCGAGATCGCGCAGGGCGTCGCTCTGCGCCTCGATCGCCTCCTCATCGCGTTCCGAGGAGGGCGCGGCGTCCGGGGTCTGGGCTTTGAGGGCGGCGGATTCCGCAGCCTCGAGCTGCTCGGCCGCCATCGCCTGGGTGACGACTTCGTCGCTTTGCGTCGGCTCGCCGTCGGCCAGGGCGGGTCCTGCCAACACGATGGCGAGCACCGCGGCGACCGCGGCGGGCGCGCGCCGCGCGGCACGTGCTGCGCGTGTCATCGGGAGGTTCTCCTGCGTTTGGGTCGCCCGAGAATCGGGAGCGCGCCTCGCCTCCGCCTGGGGCGAATTCCACATCATTCTGGACGGTTCGAGGGTTTTTTGCCACGAAATTGCCGTACGATTTGGTGGCACATTGCAGCTCGCGCCCCCGGTGGGGCCCGCGCAGATCGCGATGCAGGTCGCGAGCGGAACGCCCGCCGACCGGTTCCAGAGGGTGGTGGGGCCGCCCCCGAGCGGGCGCTCAGCGCGGCTCGCAGACGCAATCGGGTCGGCGCTCGGCGGAGACCGGTGCGCCGCGGGCGTCGACTTCGAACTTGCAGCAGGCGTGGAGCGTCTCGCGGAGCCGCGCGCGAGCACGCTGGACGCGGGACTTCATGGCCGTGTAGCTGATGCCGAGGCGGGCGGCGGCCTCTTTCTGGCTGAGCTCGCCGAGGTCGGTGAGCTCCAGGGCTTCGCGGTCTTCGGGACTCAAGGTGGCGAGCAGGGGCTGCATACAGCTCGCGATCCCGCGGCGCATGCGCTCGGCGTCGCCCTCCTCGTCCTCGCCGCTCTGGTGGACGCGCTCCTCCTCGAGCGCGCGGCTCAGCGCCTTCGCCTCGGTGGCGCGGCGGCGGAAGTAGTCGGTACTGGCGTTCGCGACCACCCGGTGGAGCCAGGCCGCCGGCGGGGCGCCGTCCGGGATGGCGTCGGGCCGCGTCGCCAGGCGGATCAAGACCTCCTGGGCCACGTCTTCGGCGTCGGCGTCGCTGTGGAGACGGCGCCTCACGAGGCGCACCAGCTCCTCGCGAAACGCCGCGCTCCCCGGCTCGACCGTCGCGAGCTCCGCCATCGCGGCTAGCTCGCGCAGCAGCCGCTCTGCGGCTGCGGGGCCTCTTCCACCGGCTCGTCGTCGGTGATGCGGTACCACTCGAAGCGGATCCCGTCGGGCTCGAGCGACCAGATCTTGTTCTGGGTGGCGTGACAGCAGGTCTCTCCGCGCTCTTCCTCGTGGATCAAGCCGGCGCTGTCGAGACGCTCCCGCACGACGTCGAGTTCGCCCTCCTTCTGCACCTCGACGCCCAGGTGGTTGAGGCGCTCGGAGGCGTTCGGGTTCTCGAAGAGGACGAGCTTGAGGGGCGGCGAGTCGATCGCGAAGTTCGCGTAGCCCGGGCGGCGTTTGTGCGGCGCGGCGCCAAAGAGCTCGTTGTAGTAGGCGACAT
>JANQRO010000234.1 GCA_028284525.1 Myxococcota bacterium
CTTTGTGCTCGCCCCGCCCGCTCCGCGCGGGCCGGGCCCGGGCGGACATCCTACGGCGTCGCACCCGTGGGCTCGAGTTCCGAGAAGGGTGCGCTCAGGGCCTGCCGCGCGCCACGGTTCGCGCGGGCCGGGACCCGCTCAGCCGCGGGATCGTCGATTCTGGGCGTGCTGCTTGAACAGAGCCACCGCCCCACAGGTCCTGGCGTACCAGTCGGCGAAGCGCGGCGCGATGCTCGAGATCGCGAGGAGCGGCTTCACCGGCAGGGGGTTCACGATCGATTCGGCGCGGTTGTCCCGGATGGCGCGCAGCACGGCGGGCACGACCCGCTCGACAGGCGTCGTCCCGAGGAGCACCGGGGCCGGGCGGCCTCCTTCCGCCATCGCGTCTTCGTGCATGCCGGCGCCGCCCACGAAGCCCATGCACACCACCGTCACCTCGACCGGCCACTTCTCGCTCTGGGCCGTCATGCGCAGGCCGCGGGCAAAGCCCACCAACCCGTGCTTGCTGGCCGCGTACGACTCGTTGTAGGGAGTGCCGACCAGTCCGCCGAGGGAGGCAATGTTGCAGATGTGTCCCGCACCCTGCTCGAGCATTCCGGGGAGGACGCGTCGCGCGAGGAGCATCGGTGCTCGCAGGTTGACGTCGAGGATCCCCTCGATCTCGTTGGGGGTCGCGTCGGCGTAGGAGGCCCCCTGCTCGAGCCCCGCGTTGTTCACGAGCAGCGACACCGGGCCGAGCTCGGATTCGGCGCGGCCCACGACCTCGTCGATGGCACCGCGATCGCCGAGGTCGGCGGGGACCGAGACCGTCCGCACGCCGCGGGCTTTGGCCTCGCCCGCCGCGGCCTCGAGACCCTGCGCAGAGCGAGCCGTGAGGGCCAGATCCATCCCGAGATCGGCGAGCGCGCGGACCAGGAAGCTACCGATCCCGCGCGAGGCCCCGGTGAGGAGCGCGGTCTTGCCCGAGAGTTGTCGCATCGCCCTCTCCGCTGGTCGGCATGGTAGCTTCGCCGAGCCCGCGCCCCAGCGCCTGCGTCGTCGAGGAGGAGGACTGCTCCGGGCCCAGCACCACTCCGCGGCGGAGGTTCGTGCGGGGGACGGATCGATTGCACCGCCGGGCGCGGCGTGCGCTCTACGACGGACGTCCGCCCTGGGCCAGGTGGACGAGGTCGCAGGCCATCGCCGCGTGGAAGAGGGCCGAGAGCGAGCGCACCCGGAGCTTCTCCATCAGATGCGCGCGGTGGCTCTCGACGGTGCGGATGCTGATCTCGAGCTGCGCGGCGATCTCGCGGTTGGTGCGCCCGGCCACGACGGCGTCGAGCACCTCGCGTTCCCGCGGCGTGAGCGACGCCACTCGCTGTTCGATCTCGCGGTCGCGTTGCTGCTGGGCGCTTCCGATCACCGCCGCCCGCAGGGCGTAGAGCGCGGTGCCAAGCTGGTCGGGGCTCGCCACCAGGAGCACCGGGGAGCACGCGACGGAATCGGCCGCGAGCAACGCGCACAGCTCGCCCGCGAGCTCGGGAGAGACGAACCAGCACAGCGGATCGTCCGGCGCGCCGCGCGCGCGCCAGGTGGCGAGGGAGCCAAAGCCCTGCGCGGCGAATCCGCATTCGCGCAGCTCTCGTTCGCAGTGATCGAGGAGAGCGGGGTCGTTG
>JANQRO010000245.1 GCA_028284525.1 Myxococcota bacterium
GCATCGGCCGCTTCGCGGGGTCCTGCGAGCGCCGCATCCTCACCCCCGGCAGCAGTGCCGGGCTGCCGGTGAACGTCCTCGGGTCCCTCGCGGCTCCGCCCGCGGCCTTGCGGGACGACCCCGAGGCGCTGCGCGAGCGCGTGGTCGGTGCCGTCGGAGGGCTGCTCGGACTCCTCGGGCTCGGCGCCGACCCGCTCCAGAGCCGCGAGCACATCCTGCTCTCGACCCTCTTCGAGCGCGCCTGGCGCGCCGGCCGCGACCTCGATCTCGCGTCGCTCATCCACCAGGTGGGGCGCCCGCCGGTGGAGCGGGTCGGTGTGATCGATCTCGAGAGCTTCTTTCCCGCCCGGGATCGCGCCGCCTTCGCGATGCGGATCAACAACCTGCTCGCCTCGCCGGGCTTCGAGCTGTGGCTCGAGGGCGAGTCGCTGCGCGCCGCCGACCTCCTCTTTGGTCCGGGAGGGCGTCCTCGGCTCTCGATCGTGTCGGTCGCCCATCTGAGCGACGCGGAGCGCATGTTCGTCGTCACCCAGGTGCTCTCCGAGTTGGTGTCGTGGATGCGCACCCGACCCGGGAGCTCGAGTCTGCGCGCCCTCCTCTACATGGACGAGGTGTTCGGCTACCTCCCGCCGACCGCCAACCCTCCCTCCAAGGGGCCGATGCTGACGCTGCTCAAGCAGGCGCGTGCCTACGGGGTGGGCTGTGTCCTCGCGACCCAGAACCCGGTGGACCTCGACTACAAAGCGCTGTCGAATGCGGGCACCTGGTTCCTCGGGCGGCTCCAGACCGAGCGCGACAAGGCGCGGGTGCTCGACGGTCTCGAGAGCGCCGACGCCGGGGCGAGCCTGGACCGCGCCGGCGTCGACACGCTCCTCTCGGGGCTGCAGAGCCGTGTCTTCTTCATGCACAACGTCCACGAAGACGAGCCGGTGCTCTACCACACGCGTTGGGCGCTCTCGTATCTCGCCGGACCGATGACCCGAGACCAGATCCGCAGGCTGCGTGCAACCAGCGACCCCGCACCCGACGCCCCCGAGCCGGCCCCGGACCCTGCGGCGCCGACGGCCGCGGCGCCCACGGCCGGCTCGGCGCCGGGCAGCGAGCGCCCGGTCGTCCCCGCCCAGGTCGAGGAGGGCTTTCTCCCGGTGTGCGAAGCGCCGGGGCCGGGGGAGCGGCTGCTCTACACCCCGGCGCTCCTCGCCTCCGCGGACCTCCACTACACGAGGGCCAGCGCCGAGCTCGACCTGTGGCGGCGCTGCACGGTGCTCGCCCCCTTGGACGGTCGCGATGCCAACCCGTGGAAAGAGATGCGCGAGCTTCGCGCGCGCCCCGACCTCGAGGCCGAGCCCGAACCGGGAGCGGCCTTTGCCGCGCTGGGCGCGGCGGCCTCGCGTGCGACGAGCTACACGAGCTGGCGCAAACGACTGACGAGCGTGCTGTACCGCGAGCGACGCCTCCCCCTCTGGCGCACCCGCAAGCCCAAGCTGGTGTCCGCCCACGACGAGCCCGAGGACGAGTTTCGCGCCCGGGTCCGCCAAGCGCTGCGCGAGGAGCGCGACGTCAGGGTCGAGAAGCTGCGGGCGCGCTACGCACCCAAGCTGCGCCGGCTGCGCGACCGCATCGAGCGGGCCGAAGCGCGGGTGGAGGTGGAGCGCGAACAGTACGACCAGCGCAAGACCTCGAGCCTGATCTCGATCGGCGCCACGGTGCTGGGTGCGCTGTTCGGACGCAAGATCGCCAGCGCCGGCACCGTCGGGCGCGCCTCCACCGCCGCGCGGAGTGTGAGCCGCACGGCGAAGGAGCGCGGCGACATCGGGCGTGCCGAGGAAGCCGTCCAGCGCGTCCGCGAGGAACTCGAGGACCTCGAGACCCGCTTCGAAGCGGACCTCGAGACGCTCGAGACGAGCCTCAGCCTCGACGGGATCGAGATCGAGTCGCTCTCGGTCCCGCTGCGCAAGTCCGACTGCGCCGTCGAGGGACCGATGGTGGTGTGGTGCCCGTGGCGGGTGGAGGACGCGGGACGACGCGTCCCGGCGTGGAGCGAGGCGGACCTGGCGTCCGCCGGCGCGGAAGGGTGATCCGCGCCGGGGGGTCCGCGGTCGCGGACCCCCCAGAGCAGAGCGCGCTAGAGATCGACGGGCTTGAGCGTCTTGCGCTTGTTCCCCGCCGCGCGGCCTTCGGCTTCCTTGATCATCTGGCGCACGACCTTGTCGAGGGCCGGATAGAAGTCGCTTCCCACGTTGCATTTCTTGGCGGCCGCCTTCACACGGGCCTTCGAGATGATGAGCTCGGCGGGGGCCGAACGTCGCGTGGTCTTCTTTCTTCGAGCAGCCATGATCCCCCCAGAGTGTCGACCCGGCGGTCGACGGTGTTCGACGGAGTCGGTGTGTGGTGCTTCGAGCGACGACCCAGCGGGCCGTGCCGCGGCGCGGCGCATCATACGGTTTCTCACCGACGCGGCAAAGGGGAAAGTGGCGAAAAAGGGCTCGAGGAGCCCATTTGAGGCCGAATTGAGGCAGGCTAGATATGGAGCTCCTCGACCACCCAGCGCGCGCGATCACCGAATCGTTCGCGGGTGAGGGGGGCCAGATCGATGTCGTCGTAGGCCCCGTCGGTGATCAGCGCGGCCATGTTGCGGGCGATGCCGTACGACTGCATGACCCCCCGCCCGGTGAAGGAGTGCGCCTCGTAGAGGTTGGTGAAGCCGTCGACGCGACCGGCGATCCCGCTGCAGTCGGGGGTCACCGCGTAGAGCCCGGCCCAGCCCCGCACGTGACCACAGCGCTCGAAGGCACTCGAGCGGTGGGCGAGACGCGGCCACACCTCGGCCTCGAAGAACTCGCGTCCGTCGTAGGCGAAGTCGTAGCCCGGGGGCTCTCCGGGGGTGGAATACCCCGCCAGAACGTGGGGACCCTCGGGGTGGTAGTAGAGACCGCTGGCGTCGACGACCATCCCCAGGGTGTCGAGATCGAGACTCTCGGGGCGATCCTCGACGCGCACATCGACCAGCGCGATCTGTCGGCGCACGGGCTCGGTGACGTCGTGCACACCGATCTTGGCCGAGAAGATCGGCGACCACGCGCCGAGCGCATTCACGACCAGCTCCGCGGGGAAGCTGCGCTCCTCGACCACCTGGGAGGCCGGCCAGTGGTGCCGGGTGAGGAGCGACTCGAGGGCGCCGCTCTCGTCGGCGGGATCGCCCCGGGGCACCTCCACGACCTCGAGGGAGCGCAGGGTGCGCAGCACCCCCGCCGACCCGCTCGCCAAGGCGGTGCGCACACCGTTGATGTAGTGGCGGTTGAGGAAGCGGACGCCCAGTGCCTCGGCGCGCTCGCGGTACCAGCGTCGCACCGCGTTGGGATTCACCAGGCCGTCCCGGGCCGAATAGGTCGCGCCCAGCAGCTCGTCGGTGTTGCGGTCGAGGAAGGGAAAGCGCTCGAGGACGGCGCGGGGCTCGAGGATCTCGACGTCGAGGCCGAGCCCGCTCTGGAGCTCGCGCTTCGCGAGCGCCTGCTGCCACAGCGCGCCGTCGCTGTAGAGCCAGAGATAGCCGCGCGGCCGAAACGAGAAGGCGTCGCCGTGCTCGGCGAAAAAGCCCAGGGTGGCGCGGCAGGTCTCGACGTTCACCGGCTGCCACCAGGTCGCCCGGGCTCCGCCGGCGTTGAGCTCGCTCGAGGCGTAGACGCCAGCGAGGTCGAGGTCGAGCACGGTGATCGGCCCCACGCCACGCTCGGCCAAGGCCCACGCGATACTGGTCCCCACGATGCCGCCCCCGGCGATCAGCACCTGCGGATCCTCGGCCACGGGCTCCCCCCTCGGTGTGGGGCGAGCGCGGGAGTCCCTCTCATCGCCGGGAGACGCTCGCCGGCGCGACGCGAGGGGTTCGCGTCTCCCCCACCGGGCGAGACGCTAGCGGGATCGACCGGGGACGCGACCCGGGTCGTTCCAGATCTCGGTGTCGGGGTGCCAGGCCTTCCACGCGAACCAGAACGCCTCGCCCACCTCGACGTCGTCGGGCGCCTCGTAGCGGAACACCCGCTCGCGGGGGAGGAACTCGACGCGGATCGAGCGACCCGCCACCTCGTCCACGAGGCTCCCGCCGTCCCGGGCCACGATCGAACCGATGTAGGCGCGGGAGCGACCGTCGACGACCACGCCCAGCACCATCTCCTTGGCGTGAAAGCGCTGGTCCTCGCCGTGCACCGGGAAGGGCGCTTTGTCGACCTGGTAGTAGGGTTCGTAGGGGCCGCCGCCGGGCATGTACGCGATGCGCACGTCCTCGGGGGCGAGCAGCACCTTGGTGTCGGGGTGGCGCTTGCGCCACATCGCAAACGACTCCTGCCTGACCTCGAGGGCCTCGAGACGCTCGCCCGAGAATCGACCCGCGATCGCCTCGCCGCGGAACTGCGACCACAGGCTCTCGCTGGCGCGGTCGTAGAGCAGGCTCCCGCTGTTGTAGATCAGGCCCGACACCCCGAAGTCGAGGACGTTGCCCCGCACGCTGCGTCGGTAGGCGCGGGGCGCGCCGGTGAGCGCGTCGAAGCTCACGAGCACCGGGTCTCCGCCCAGGCTGTCGTTCACGACGAGGTGCCACTCGAGGAAGTACACCGGGTAGGCGTGGGCCTCGCCCCGGTGCACCACGCCGAGGACGGCGACGTGGTCGTCGAGCCAGGTGGCCTTCGACGCCGCCTCGAAACGCGGCCGATCGACCGAACGCACGGCGTCGCGGGGCGGTCCGCCCTGGAGGATCTCCTCCCGCGCGCTGCGGAAGGCCTG
>JANQRO010000247.1 GCA_028284525.1 Myxococcota bacterium
CGCGCCGACCGCGGTTGTCCAGCACCAGCCGGCGACGCTCGATCCGGCTCACCGTGGCGCCGTCGATGACCTCGTCGCCGACCCTCACCGTCACCACCCGTCCCTCGCGATCGAGCCGCACCGAGGCCCGCGCTTCCTCGGGCCGGGTCGCCGCCACCGTCCCGATGAGACTCACCGGGAGCGCGGTTTCTTCAAGGTCTTCTGTGACCTCGGGAGGTGGCGCCGGCTCGACGTCGTCGGGGAGGAGTGTCGAGACCTGGAACAGGTTCTTGTCGAGGATGACCTTGCGCTCCTGCCAGGTGGGGCGCGCGACGTCGGCCCCGACCGCGGCGACCGCCGGCGGCGCGCTCGGTCCGCCAATCAGCGCGCCGGTGATCGCGAGCAGCAGCGAGGCGGTCCAGTACGCGCACAGCGCGATGAGCAGCCCGTTGAATGCCCAGGTCGACAGACGGAGCAGACTGGTCATGGTTGCCCCGCGTTCCTCCACTCAGGCCAGGCGATTTCGCTCCCCCAGGGAAGCGACACTCTGGTACTTCGACGTCGTGTTGCCCCGGCCCCCAGAGGCGCGCCGAGTATAACGAGCCGACGTGTCGCGCCCCGGGACTTCGGACGCTGGAACGAGGGCTTGGCCTCATCTTCCCATTCGGTCACCCCGCGGGGAACATGAGATGATGCGCAGATTTTTTCATAACCCCCATGGGGGCTTCTGCTTGACAGGGGACCCCTCGCGCCCAGGTTCGGACCTCCGGCCCGCGGCGGCACCCGCGGCGCCCACGGCGAGCTGCAAAGCCCCACGCGACGACAGCGAAGGACTGGGAAAGGAACGGACATGGCGGACTCGGGCAAGGTGATCGGAATCGACCTGGGCACCACCAACTCGGTGGTGGCGGTCATGGAGGGCGGGCAGCCCACCGTGATCCCGAACGAAGAGGGGGGCCGCACGACGCCGTCCGTCGTCGCCTTCACCGACGAGGGCGAGCGTCTGGTCGGCGCCGCCGCGAAGCGCCAGGCGGTGACCAACCCGCTCCGCACCGTGTACTCGATCAAACGCTTCGTGGGGCGTCGGGTGGGTGAGGTCTCGGAAGAGATCCGTCTCGTGCCCTACGAGGTCAGCGAAGGCGCCGAGGGCCGCGCGGGCGTCGTGATCGACGGCAAGACGATGAGCCCGCCCGAGATCTCGGCCATGATCCTCCAGAAGCTCAAGAGCGCCGCCGAGGCCTACCTGGGTGAGACCGTGACCGGGGCCGTCATCACCGTCCCGGCGTACTTCAACGATGCCCAGCGCCAGGCCACCAAGGACGCCGGCGCGATCGCGGGCCTCGAGGTCAAGCGCATCATCAACGAGCCCACCGCGGCCGCGCTGGCCTACGGCCTCGACAAGAAGTCCGACGAGAAGATCGTCGTCTACGACTTCGGGGGCGGGACCTTCGACGTGTCGATCCTCGAGGTCGGCGAGAACGTCGTCGAGGTGAAATCGACGAGCGGGGACACCCATCTCGGGGGCGACAACCTCGACCAGCGCATCATCGACTACCTGATCGAGGAGTTCAAAAAGGATCAGGGCGTCGACCTGTCCCAGGACCCGATGGCGACCCAGCGTCTCCGGGAAGCGGCAGAAAAGGCCAAGATCGAGCTCTCCACCGCGCAGCAGACCGACGTCAACCTTCCGTTCATCACCGCCGACCAGTCGGGCCCGAAGCATCTCACGATGAAGCTCACCCGTGCCAAGTTCGAGCAGCTGGTCGAAGACCTGGTGGAGCGCACGCTCGCGCCGTGCAAGACCGCACTCGACGACGCCGGGCTCAGCACCTCGGACATCGACGAGGTCGTCCTCGTCGGCGGGAGCACCCGCGTCCCGATGGTGCAGGAGAAGGTCACTGCGTTCTTTGGCAAGGAGCCCCACAAAGGCGTGAACCCCGACGAGGTCGTCGCGGTGGGCGCGGCGGTGCAGGGCGGCGTGCTCGCCGGCGAGGTGAGCGACGTGCTGCTCCTCGACGTCACCCCGCTCTCTCTCGGGATCGAGACCCTGGGCGGGGTGATGACCAAGCTCATCGAGAAGAACACCACGATTCCCACCAAGCGGAGCCAGGTGTTCTCGACGGCGGCGGACAACCAGCCGCAGGTCGAGATTCGCGTCCTCCAGGGCGAGCGCGAGATGGCGGATGCCAACCGCGAGCTCGGCCGTTTCATCCTCGACGGGATCCCGCCGGCGCCCCGGGGCATGCCCCAGGTCGAGGTCACCTTCGACATCGACGCCAACGGCATCCTCGCCGTCGGCGCCCAGGACAAGGCCTCGGGCAAGGAACAGTCGATCCGCATCGAGGGCAGTGGCGGACTGTCCAAGGACGAGATCGACCGCATGGTGCAGGACGCCGAGACCCACTCCGAGGAGGACAAGGCGCGCCGCGAGCAGGTCGAGAAGCACAACCAGCTCGACTCGATGATCCACGCGGCCGAGAAGACGCTGCAGGACAACGGCGACAAGCTCTCGGACGACGAGCGGGGCAAGGTCGAGGCCGCGATCGCGGACGCCAAGGGGGTTCTCGAGAGCGGCGACGCCGCGGCGCTCGACGCCGCTCGGGAGCGGGTCGAGCGCGAGATGCACGCGATCGCCGAGACCCTGTACAAGGCGCAGGCCGACGCGTCGGGCGCGGACGGGAGCGCGGACGCTCCCGGCGCCGGCGGAGCGGGTGGCGACGACGACGTGATCGACGCCGAGTACACCGAGGGCAAAGGGGGTCCCTCCTAGCGGTGGCCGGCGGGACGGGACAGCCGGGACGCGGCGGCCCCCGGATCGTCGACCCGATGGCCGAATGGCTCGAAGGAGTCCCGGGCCGTGTCGGTGGCGATCGCTGGCGGCCCACCGCCGACGCCTTTCACGACGAGGA
>JANQRO010000251.1 GCA_028284525.1 Myxococcota bacterium
GGATCCACCCTCGGGGCGGGACCCCGATCCGCGGGGGCTGCGTGTCGGCGTCGACGAGCGCTACTGCAGCGAGGGGCTCGACCCCGCCATCGCCCGCGCGCTCGCCGACGCGGCCGTCGTCTTGCGGGACGCCGGGGCCGAGCTCGTTCCGGTCGCGCTGCCGAGCCCGCGGGCGGCCGTCGACGCCTTTGCGACCCTCGTCACCGCCGAAGCGGCCCTCTCCCACGCGGCCACCTCGCCGGCGGGGCGCCGCGACTATTCGCGCGCGCTCCGCGAAGCCGTCGAATCCGGAGAGGCGATCCCCGCCACCGACTACGCCCGCGCCCACCGTGCTCGGCTGGAGTACCGCGGCGCGCTCGCGACCACCTTCGAGGCGGTCGATCTCTTCCTGGCCCCCGCGTGGGCGCGCACGACCCCGACGATCGCGGAGTACGAGGCCTCCGGGGATCGCGAGCTCGCGGCGCTGATCGAGTACACCGCCCCGCAGAACGTCGCGGGGGTGCCGAGCCTGTCGCTGCCCGGTGGATTCGACGCCCGGGGTGTGCCCTACGGCTTCCAGCTCGTGGGTCGACCCTGTGGCGAGCGCGCGCTCCTCCGGGCGGGCGCGGCCTACGAGCGCGCCCGGGCGATAGGGTCGCGCCGCCCGCGCGGAGTGGTGTCGAGCTAGCGCCTAACCCGCGGCCGGTTTGCGCCAGCGGTGGACGAAGGCGTCGGTGGGCCCGTCCATCTTGAAGAAGGGTTGGTCCCGGGCGTCCTCGGGGTTCGCCAGAAACTCTCCGGTCGCGTCGAGGGTGAAGCCGGCACCCTCGAGGTCGGCCTTCACCACCGCTTCGTCGATGCGGTGGAGGGTGTCGGCGGTCTCGTCGACCGGCGCGCCGGCCACCGCGTGGTGGTCGACGATCAGCAGGACGCCGCCGGGTCTCAAGGCGCGAAACAGATTCGCGTTCATCTCGGCGCGGTCGACCCCGTAGAGCGGCGTGTCGTGGTAGACGAAGATCATGGTGATGACGTCGAGATCGCCTACCTCGTCGGGGATCGGCGCGGCGAAGCTGCGGTCGACCCGGACGACGTTGGCGTTCATCGGCTTGGCGAGCCGTGCCGGCCACGATTCGCTCACGTACTTCTCGATCACAGCGGGCTCGTTGTGGCCGTAGACCACCCCGTCGGGCCCCACCGCCCGGACGAGGAGCTCGGTGGTGTAGCCGCTGCCGGCGCCGATATCGGCGACGTGGGCCCCCCGGTGGATCTGGGCGAAGGCCAACAGCTCCGCGGGCCGGCGCCGCGCGTCGCGCTGGCGATCGGCATCGCTGCGGTCTTCGGCGTCGACGATCACCTGGGCCTGGGCGCCGTCGATCACGGCGGCGCGACCGCCTGCCTCCTCGGTCGCCGGCGAGCACCCCAGGACGAAGACGCTGATGAGAGCGAGGCCGCGGACGGTCATGCTATCCCCCCTCGTTGCACGACCACGCTAGCGCGTCGACCCGTCGAGGAGACCCCGATGCCCTCCCCGCTCGCCACGTCCCTGGCCCTGATCTCCCTGGCGGGCGCCGGCATCGCCGCCGACGCCCGCGAGATCGATCCGGAGCTCGAGGTGGTGGTGAAACGCTACTTCCGGGGCATGGTGGACGGCGACGGCGCGACGATCCGCGCCGTGTTTCACCCCGACGCCCAGCTCTTTGGCGTCTTCGGGGGCGAGCCCGTCGCGATCCCCCTCGAGGCCTGGATCGAGCGCATCGAGGGCGACCCCCAGCCCGCGCCCGACGCCCGGATCTCCCCGGCTCCAGAGGACGGGGTCGAGTGGCGGATCGTGGGCGCCGAGGTCGCGGGCGACATCGCGCGGCTGGCCGTCCGCGACCGCTTCCTCGGCGTCTGGTACACCGACTACCTGACCCTCCTCCACAGCGACGGCACCTGGCGCATCGTCAACAAGACCTTCACGTACGACAAGCGCTAGGCGATCCCGCCCCGGCACTGCGCCAACTCTGCCGATCGGCCGCGCCCGCGCTGCGTCCCGACCCGGTGACTTTCTGCGTCACCCGACCCTGGTCCACCAGCACTTCTCGGAAGGACATCTGTGCCCTGCCCATGGGGGGCGGCTTTTTCGATCGAACCCGAGGATGAACTCCATGCGAACCCTGCTCCAACTGATGCTGAGTCTGGCGTTGACCCTCGGCGTGAGCGCCAACGCCCACGCCGTCGGCTTCGACTTGACCTTTGCCAATCCGGGTGCCGACTGCGCGATCCAGGCGACGATGCCGAGCGACTGCATGAACGGCATCGACGTCGTCAACCCCGGCTTTCTGAGCTGGGACCTCGGCGGCGGCGACCGCCTCTTCGTCAACGCCATCGTCGATTTCGGCGGGGACGTCACGGACCCGACCGCTTGGACCCGGGGCACCGCGATCCAGGACTTTCCGGAGCTCGGCGGCGTCGCCGTGCTCTCGACCACGGACCAGGTCGAATTCGGAGAGGGCCTGCTCTTCCGCATCAGCCCGAACACGCCCTTCGAGCCGATCGTGACGTTCACGGACAACCACGCCATGATCGATCCCGACGCGGTCATTTCGGTCGCCGCCTTCGCCGGGAACAACTTCATTGGCGGCGACGACTTCACGGTCGCTGAGCTTGAGGGTGGCGCGCTCCTGGGTATTGGGGGAGTGGATGGCTGGCTCTTCTTCAACCGCAACCTCGATGGACCGACCTGGTACGTCGCGTCGATGTCCACCATTCCCGAGCCGGGGACGGCGATGCTCCTGGGCCTCGGGCTCGCGGGGCTGGCCGCTCGGCGGCGCGAGACGCTCGGGTAGGCCCCGCTCGCGGGTTCTGGACGAGGCCCGGAGCGCCCCCGCTCCGGGTCTGTTCGGTTTCCGGGCAGGCCCCCGCGCTACCTTCCGCGCGCACCGTCTCCCGGAAGGAATCGCCATGGCCCGCCGCTTCGTCGACCTCTCGATCTACCTGGAGAACGACGTCTCCTCGGACCCGCCGGGCTACGGCCCGCAGATCGAGTATCTGAACCACCGGGATACGGCCGGGGACGTGGCCTCGTTCTTCCCCGGGCTCGAGGAGGAGCAGCTGCCGGGCGGTGAGGGTTGGGCCCTCGAGTGGATCCGGCTGATGACCCACAACGGCACCCACCTCGACGCGCCCTACCACTTCCACTCGACGATGAACGGCGGCGAGCGCGCGATCACCATCGACGAGGTCCCCCTCGAGTGGTGCTTCAACCCGGGGGTGAAGCTCGACTTTCGTCATTTCGAGGACGGCTACGTCGTCACGCCCGAGGACGTCGAGGGCGAGCTCAAACGCATCGGCCACGACCTCGAGCCCCTCGAGATCGTCGTGGTGAACACCGCCGCCGGGGCGGCCTACGGCCAGGACGACTACGTCAGCCGTGGCTGCGGGATGGGCAAGGCCGCGACCCTCTACCTCCTCGAGCGGGGCGTGCGGGTCACGGGCACCGACGGCTGGAGCTGGGACGCGCCCTTCGTCCACACGAAGGGCAAGTTCGCCGAGACCGGCGACCCGGGGCTCATCTGGGAGGGGCACCGCGCCGGGATGGAGATCGGCTACTGCCACCTCGAGAAGCTCCACAATCTCGAGGCGCTCCCCGCCGATGGGTTCACGATCGCCTGCTTCCCGTTCAAGATCCGCGCCGCCTCGGCGGGCTTCACCCGGGCGGTCGCGATCTTCGACGCCTAGGCCCGGCCCGGTGGGCGACGAGCTGATCCTCCACCACTACGACTTCTCGAACTTCTCCGAGAAGGTGCGCCTCGTGCTCGGGCGCAAGGGGCTCGCCTGGCGTTCGGTGGAGATTCCGAGCACCCAGCCCAAGCCCGACTACACGCCGCTCACCGGCGGCTATCGCCGTACCCCCGCCCTGCAAATCGGTGCCGACGTCTTCTGCGACACGCGACTCATCGCGCAGGAGCTCGAGACGCGGTACCCGGAGCCTTCGATCTTCCCGGGCGACCCGGAGCGCGCCCGCGCGCTCAGCGAGGCGCTCTCGCCCTGGGC
>JANQRO010000287.1 GCA_028284525.1 Myxococcota bacterium
GCCCTGGCGACGCCGGTGGCGGCCGAGGAGGCCCGGGGTCTCGACCGGATCCTCAAGACCGGGGAGCTGCGCGTCGGCGTGTCCGGGGAGCAGCCGCCCCTCAACATGACCGCCAAGACCGGCGAGCCGATCGGCATGGAGATCGCGCTCACCCGCGTGCTCGCCCAGTCGATGGGCGTCGATGCCGTCTTCGTCACGTTGCCCTTCGGCGATCTCCTGCCGGCCCTCGAGGCCGGGAAGGTCGACCTCGTGATGTCGGGGATGACGATCACCCCGGCGCGGATCCAACGCGCCGCCTTCGTGGGGCCCTACTTCACCTCCGGCAAGACGATCCTCACCAAGGACGCAAAGCTCGCCGCGGCGACGATCCCCCAGGAACTCGAGGATCTGAAGCCGCGGGTGGTGGCGCTGGCCGGCTCGACCAGCGAGGCGTTCGCGCGCAAGTCGCTCGCCGACGCGGAGCTCGAGGTCAGCGTCACCCTCGAGGACGCGATCGCCAAGGTGCTCGACGGCAGCGTCGACCTGCTCCTCGCCGACCGGGAGACCTGCACCTTCGCCGCGCTGCGCCACGAAGGGAAGGGGCTCGTCGTCTCCGAGGCGACCTTCACCGTCGAGCCGATGGGGATCGCCGTGCCCCTCGACCAGCAGAAGCTCGCCAACCTCCTCGAGACCTATCTCTCGTCGCTGCGCGAGAGCGGTGCCCTCGAGAAGGCCCGCGACTTCTGGTTCGCGGACTCGTCCTGGATCGAGAACCTGCGCTGAGCGCGGTGGCCCCGCCTCAGGCGGGGTCGTAGTCGTAGAGCGCGACGGCGGTCCAGGTGCCGTCGAAGGCCTGGGTGTCGGACCACACCCGGCGTCCCGCCCCACCCAGCCGGTGGACGGCCACGTGGCGCGCGACCTGGTCGCCGTCGAACTCGTGGGCCTCGATGGTCTGGCGATCGAAGTCGATCAGCGAGATCCCCGGTCGGTGACGCGCGGTGAGCGTGCCGGCATTGATCAGCAGGAGCTCCGGGAAGTCGATCAACACCCGGTAGTGCATGTGGCCGTTGACGACGAAGCGGTGGGACCCGTCGGCGAGGATCGCGTCGAGCTCTTCGCTGCGCTCGACCTCCATCCTCTCGGTACCGGGCCAGACCTTGCGCAGGTCGTTGTCCCCGATGCCGTGGCAGAGGAGGATGGAGCCCATCGGGGTGTCGAGGGCGGCCGTCTTGGGGAGGTCCTCGAGGTAGCTGCGGGCGTCGCTTCCGATGTCGTCCAGCCGGTGGGCGTGGGGGATCTCTCGCACCCGGTCCTCGAGGAGCCAGCGGTCGTGGTTGCCGCGCACCGTGATCACCCCGGCGATGGCGAGCTGCTCGACGCAGCGGTCCACCGACCCGGGCCCGTCGGCGAGGTCGCCGGTGCAGATCAGCGTGTCGACCCCCTGCCGGTCCATCCAGGCGAGCGCCCCGGCCAGCCGCCCCTCCTCCGCGTGGACGTCGCCGATCACGCCCAGACGGCGGGTGAAGGGGCGGGGCGTCGGATCCGGATCGCGGCGAGGCATGGTCGCGGGCGATCCTAGCGGACGTACCCCACGGGATCCCCGCGTGACGTCGCGGGTCGGCGCGCGGTGCCGAGCGTTCGCGTCGCGTCTCTGCTTCCATTCGGGCGCGCATGCCGCGCGACAAGGAGTCCCCGTGCCCGACGCGAGCTTCGGATTGTTCCTCCCGACCGGCGACGCCCAGGCCGCGATCGCCGCGGCGAAACAGGCCGAGGCCGACGGCTTCGCCTCGGTGTCGATCAACGACCACTTCTTTACACCGCTCGGCGCGCCGGAGACGCCGCAGCTCGAGTGCTTCACGATCCTCAGCGCGGTGGCCGCGCTCACCGAGCGCGTGCGCATCGCGCCGACCGTGGTGGCGATGTCCTTTCGCACGCCGCCGCTGCTGGCGAAGATCGCTTCGACCCTCGACCAGGTGAGTGGCGGGCGCTTCGTGCTGGGGCTGGGCGCCGGCTGGTTCGACACCGAGTACCGCGCCCACGGGCTGCCCTTTCCCTCCACGCCGGAACGTCTCGAGCAGCTCGAGGAAGGGATCCGGGTCGTGAAGGCGATGTGGACCGAGGAGAAGCCCACTCTGCGCGGCCGCTTCTTCTCGATCGAGAACGCCTACAACCAGCCGCGACCGATCCAGCGGCCCCATCCGCCGATCATGCTCGGGGGCTCGGGGACGGGCCTCCTGCGGATCGCCGCCAAGCACGCCGACGTCCTGAACCTGATCCCGCCCACCGGGAACGGCAAGGACTTCGTCCAGGACCCCGCAGCGACCCGGGCCTTCGACACGGCCCGGCTGAAGAGCCGGATCGCGCGCTTCCACGAATTCCTCCGCGAGGCCGGTCGCGACCCCGAGGAGGTGGAGCTCGGCGGGATGCTGGTGGCGGCGCTGAGCCGCGACGCCAACGACCCGGCCCCGGGCGCGGTGGCGAGCCAGCTCGGCTTTCCCGATCTCGAGTCCGCCAAACGCTCCCCCCTGGTGTTGCTCGGTGACCCCGAGGAGGCGGCGGAGGAGCTGCGGCGTCGGATCGACGACACGGGTGTGACGAACCACGTGGTGATCCCGATGAGCGCCGAGACCTACGGGCACTTGAGCGAGACCCTGCTGCCGGCCTTCGCCTAGGGGGCGGACGGAGCGGCGGCTGCACCGCCGCGGGCTAGCCCGCGGCCTCGGGGGCCTCGAGGACGTGGACGACGCACACGGCGCCGATCCCCACCATGTGGGCCAGGCCGTAGCGCGCGTCGGGCTGCTGGCGGGGTCCCGCCTCGCCGCGCAGCTGGCGCGTGACCTCGACGACCTGTCCGGTGCCCGTCGGCCCGATCGGGTGCCCCATGGCAAGGAGTCCCCCCGACGCGCTGACCGCGCAGCGCCCGCCGATGTCGAACTCGCCTCGCTCGATCGCCGCTCCCGCGCGGCCCGGCTCGCAGAGCTCGAGGGCGTCGAGGTAGAGGAGCTCTTCGATGGAGAAGGCGTCGTGGAGCTCGACGACGTCGAGGTCTTCGGGTCGGATGCCGGCCTGGGCGTGGGCGTCGAGCATGGTCTCGGTCGTGAGGGCGGCGTCGGCGCCGTCGCCGGCTTCGTAGAGCCGCTCGGTGCGGTTCACCGAGGAGAGAATGCGCACGGCGCGGCGGCGATCGATCCCGAGGGCCTCGATCGCCTCCTCCGACGCCACGAGCACCGCCGCCGCCCCTTCTCCGACCGGGCAGCACTGGAGTCGGGTGAAGACGCCGGCGATCGGGTCGGCCCGGATCTCCTCGAGGCTCCGCTCCTGCTGACGCTGGGCGTAGGGGTTGTGGGCGCCGTTGCGGTGGTTCTTGAGGGCCACGGCCGCGAGCTGATCCGGGGTCGCTCCGGTGCGCCCGAGGTAGGCCTCGGCGAGCAGCGCGAAGTGGGTGGCCGGGACGAAGGGTCCCGGGAGATCGCGGATCCCCGTATCCGAGCGGGGAAGCGAGAGGTCGCGCCCCGGCGGCTTGTCCACCCCGAGGGCGAGGGACAGGTCGCTGATCCCGCTCCCCACCTCCAGGGCGGCCTGGCGGACCGCGGTGGACCCCGACGCCGACGCGTTCTCGACCTGGGTGATCGCGAGACCCGTAGCGCCCAGGTGCCGCAGTACCGGGCGGCCCGGCGCCATCCCGAGGAGCGCGGTGCCCACGTACGCCGACTCGACGGCCGACCACGGCACCGCGGCGTCGGCCAGCGCTTCGCGGATGGCCGCCAGACCGAGCGCCACGTAGGGGGTCTCGGACAGCCGCTGATAGCGGTGCAGGCCGATTCCGACCACGAAGACGGGTCGCAGGTCGCGAAGGGTCCGGGGCATCGCGCTCAGCCCTCCACCTGGAAGCGCAGGACCAACACGTGGGGCTTGCGCGGGTGGGCGACGACGACGCCGCGCATCGTCGCGCCCGGGGCGGGGAGGGGCTCCGCGGCGGCCAGCACCCCCCTGAGGGACGGTCCCTCCGCGAGGGTGATCTCCGCGACGCCCTGGGGCGTTCCGCCGCGCGTGCGGTAGACGCACGCCGCCGCCCGGACCCGCCCGG
>JANQRO010000288.1 GCA_028284525.1 Myxococcota bacterium
CCCTCGGGGTCCTGATCGGGCCAGCACCCACCCCGGACGATCATCTCGTGGAGCCGGTCGGCCTCGACGTGGACGCCCCGCTGGAAGGTGCGGGCGAGGGCGGGAGCCGCGGTGCTCTTTCCCGCACCGGGGATCCCCGAGACCACGATGATGGAGCCGGGTCCGTCCACGTGGGAGAGCAAAGCAGAGGGTTTCACGGGTTACCAACCGCGGCCCGACACACGTCGGACCCGCGGAAACCCGCCCCCCTGGCGTGGCATCTACACTCCCGAGACCGCTCTGCGACGCGAGGAGGACCCCATGCCCGCATCCGGAGACTACCCCGGCCACCCCCCCGCGCTCTGGCGCGACCTGTTCAAGATCGACCTCTGGAAGACCATGAAACGCATGGCGACGATGCGCGGCGACTTCCAGCGATTTCCCGCCCACCTCCCGATCGGGTCGAGCGCACCGAACTTCTCGCTTCACGACGCCGGCGGCGCACGTCTCACCCTGGACGAGCTGCGCGGACGGGTCGTCGTCCTCGAGTTCGGCGCCATCACCTGACCGCCCTTTCTGAGGCAGGTGGCCTCGGTCGAAGCGCTCAAGAGCAAGTACCAGGACCGCGGGGTCGAGTTCGTCGTCGTGTACGTCGAGGATCCACACCCCGGCGAGCCCGGCTTCCGGGAATTCAGCCAGCCCGCCGACCACGCGGAGCGCAGCGCCTACGCGAAGCGACTCGCCGTAGAGCGCGGGATGCGCGCGCGGGTGGTGGTCGACGAGATGGACGACGCCGTGTGGAAGCAGTACGGCTCGCTGCCCAACATGGTCTACGTGATCGACCGCGACGGGACTGTCGCCTACCACGCCACCTGGACGATGCCGGAGAAGCTCGACGTCGTGCTAGCAGGGCTCTGCGCCTAGAGTCGCGGCCGACACCCCGCGATTCGTCTGCGTAGATCGAGGGAATCCGCGGGGTGCGCGACTCCGGTCAGGCGCCCGCGACGACGTCGGTCGGGGCCTTCAGGTGGGCGCTCAGGTCGCCCACCAGGTGGTGGCGGATGAGACGGGTCTTGAAGCGCCAGACGCCGTCGACGCGCTCGAAGTCGTCGAAGTAGTGGCCGATGAAGATCGGCTGCAAGGGAAAGTCGTCGGTCTGCTGGAACACGGTCAGATAGGATTCGGCGCGCGCCGTTCCGGCGGCCTCGTCGATGTCGAGGTCGATGCTGCTCTGGAAGTGCTTGGTGCGCGGGGTGCCGTCGGCGTAGAGCCGCACCGTCTCTCCCATCGCTTCGAGCTCGGCGCGTCCCACCCGGGGCTCGCTGCCCTCGACGATCCACGAGCCGTGCTCGAACAGCGCCCCGAGGCCTTTGAAGTCGCCGGTGTCGATGGCCGTGCAGTAGCCGTGCATCAGGTGGAGGATCTCGTCTCGCGCGCTCATGGGGCTCCCGTCTGTCCCAGGAAGACGGCTAGAGGGTGTCGTCGACCTTCCGCTTGAAGACGCGCATCGTCTCGCACACCTTGCCGGGGTCGGGACTCACGGCGGTGGCGTAGAGCCCATCGACACCGAGGGCTTCGTACGCCCGCAGCGCGGCCGTGTCGGTGCGCTCGGGGTCGACCATCCAGGTGATCTCGAGCTCGTCGCGGGAGCGACCGGCGGCCTCCATCTCCTCGCGGAGCTCGTCGAAGCGCGGGCGGACGTCTTCGATCCCGACGGGACCGATGTGCCAGCCGTTGCCGAACTCGGCGACCCGGCGCAGCGCGCGGCGCGACTCGCCTCCGACCCAGATCGTGGGGTGGGGTTCCTGGACGGGGCGCGGCGCGAAGTGGAGGTCCCGATCGATCTGGACGTAGGTCCCGTGGAAGCGGGGGTGCTCCTCGGTCCACACCGCCCGCATGACGCGCAGGTACTCGTCGGTCTGGGCGCCGCGCTCCTCGAAGCGCAGACCGAGCAGCTCGAACTCCTCGCGCATCCAGCCCACGCCCGCGCCGAAGATCACGCGCCCCCCCGAGGCCTGGTCGAGGCTCGCCACCACCCGCGCCATGTCGAAGGGATGGCGGTAGGGGACGATCGTCACGCTGGTGCCGACGCGGACCGTCTCGGTCACCGGGACCAGCATGGCGAGGACGGCGAAGGCGTCGACCCAGTCGATGGTCGTGAACACCGAGGTCGGGTCCGCGCCCATCTCCCGGGAGAACTCGGCGTAGGGATACTCGGCCTTGATGTCCTTGGGGATGGCGATGTGGTCGCCGGTCAGGATCGCGTCGTAGCCGAGCTCCTCGGCGGTCTCGGCCACCTGGCGGACCCCGGCCGCCGTCCGCATCACCGAGCCTCCGCCCAGGTGCAGTCCGACCTTCATCGCGTCCCCCTTCGTCGCAGCGGTCGCCGCCCGTCGTCTCGTCTCGGCGGAACTCTACTCGAAGGTGTCGCCGCTTCGCCGGCTAGCGCGCCACGACGCGGAGCGGGGCGTGTTTGATCCCGCCGATGATGCTCGCGTGGAGACGCTCCGGGGGCGCCAGCACCTCGGCGCGGTCGATGCGATCGACCAGCCGGTCGAGCAGCACCTGGAGCTCGAGACGCGCCAGATGCGCGCCCAGACACACGTGCTCGCCGACCCCGAAGGCCAGGTGACGGTTGGGCCAGCGGTCGACGCGGAACTCGTTCGGCGCCTCGAAGGCCTCTTCGTCGCGGTTCGCCGACGGGTAGAACATGGTGACTCGCTCGCCCGCGCGGATCGGCACGCCGTGGAGCTCGACGTCCTCGGCGACGGTCCGCGCCATGTGGACCACCGGGCTGGTCCAGCGCAGGATCTCCTCCACCGCCGGCCGCAACAGACTGCGGTCGGCGCGCAGCGCCTCGAGCTGCTCGGGGTGCTCGAGCAGCGCGAGATAGCCACCCGTGGCGGCGTTGCGTGTCGTCTCGTTGCCGGCGACGACCAGCAGGAACAGGAAGGAGAGGAGCTCGAAGTCGGGCATCGGCTCGCCGTCGACCTTCGCGTCGACCAGCACGCTCACGATGTCGTCTCGCGCCTCGGCCCGGCGTGTCTTCACCATCTCGGCGAAGTAGCGGAAGTTGGCCTCGCGAGCCTTGAACGCCGTCTCCCGCACCGAGCCCTCCTGGTACTCGGGGTCGGTCGGGCCGATCGCCTGGTTGGTCCAGCGGAAGAAGCGCTCGTGGTCTTCGGGCGGGATCCCGAGCATCGTCGCGATCACCGCGATTGGCATCACCGCCGACACCTCGGTGACGAAGTCGATCTCGTCGCGTCCGGCGATGCGGTCGAAGATCTGGTCGACGACGCGCTCCACCATCGGGCGCCAGCGCTCGGTGGAGCGCGGCGTGAAGAGCCCGCTCAGGGTCCCGCGGTAGTCGCGGTGCTCGGGGGGGTCCATGTTGAGGACGTGGTGGCTCGGCACCTGCTCGCCCTCGTCGAACTGGTCCTTGGGGAAGATCATGAACCCTTTGCGGTTGATGAAGGTCTTCGGGTCCTTCGAGATCCGCACGATGTCGTCGTAGCGGGTGATCGCCCAGAAGGCCGGGAAGCCGTCGGTCTCGCACCACGCCACCGGCGTCTCGCGGCGGAGTGCGGCGAAGACCTCGTGGGGATAGCCGGCCCCGCCATACTGGCCGGGGTCGATGATCGCCGCCGGGGCGGTCGGTCGTGTCGCCATCGCGCACCTCCGTGTTTCAGGCTACCACGGGAGGCTCCCGGGGCTCGCGGGGGTCGCGCCCTGGCGCGAGGCGGAGGGCTCCGCAGCAGGGGGACAGCGTGGGGCGTGGCCGTGATCCGTCGCGGACCCGTCGCGTCCCGCACACCGTCGGGGCGGGGTCCACGGGCCCTCGACCGGATGCTCGACCGCGGCCCCGCAGGAGCGGCGCCAGGATCGCACCGCCACGAGAGAGACGACGACGGCGAGGCCGCCGATCAGCTCGCCCAGGGCGCCGAGTGCCGCAATATCCATGGGAGACTCCTTTGGCCGCGCAGGTTCACTGGAACAACGCACACGACGGGTCGGGGACGCAGCCCCGGCGTGGGCGCCGGTCGCGATGACGCCGCGGGCGGTCGAGGCCGTGGTCCGAGGACGCGTGCAGGGCGTCTTCTACCGCGCGTCGCTGCGCCGCGAGGCCGAGGCACGGGGCCTCGCGGGCTGGGTGCGCAACCGGCCCGAAGGCACCGTCGAGTTTCGCGTCGAAGGCGACGCCGACGCGGTCGCAGCCCTGCTCGTCTGGGCGGAGCGCGGGCCGCCCCACGCCGAGGTCGCCGGTCTGCGGGTCTCGGAGGTCGAGCCCGATCCGGCGGCCCGGGGCTTCGCGATCCGTCGCTAGCGCCCGACGGCACTCAGCCTCTCGCGCGGTAGGTCTCGTCCAGGTAGTGGAGGATCTCCCCCACCCGCGAGAGGGCGACGTCGGTGTTCGGGTCGACGAGGTAGGGCACCGAGCTGGCACCACTGCGCTCCGCGAGCACCGCACGCGTGGCGCTGCCGAGGGCCGCGGTGCGCAGGGTGTAGGGCAGCTCGAGACAACAGAGCCGCTCGCGGACCAGCCGACACGCCGCCGAGGCTTCGTACCCGAAGAGCTCGAGGAGCTGCGATGGCGGGTTGGCGCTCTGGTAGAAGGCGCCGCGTCCCGGGCGCCACAGGTTGGCGGCGAGCGCGGTGAGGTCGTTCAAGGGGCCGCGGCGCAGCAGCGGCGGGGGGCGCGTCGCGCCGTAGCGCTCGAAGAGGTACGCGACGATCGCGTCCGACTCGTAGCGCTCCACACCCGTGTTGGGGTCGACCAGGTAGGGGAACTGCGCCTTCCCGCCGCGGATCTCGGTCTCGGACCGATAGCGCGGGCCGTTCTTGGGGCAGGGCAGCACGATGACGTCGAGGTCGAGGATCGACAGCGCTTCGCGCACCTTTCGACAGAAGGGGCAGGCTTCGAACTCGTAGAGCTGCAGCGGATGCTCGGGACGCGCGCCGAGCCGTCCCACCGCGCTCCCCGAGCGAAACCGCGTGAGGCTCACGAGGGCGGAGGTCGCGAGACCGATCGAACGCCACACGGCGGGCTACCTGCCCGCGCCCGCGATGGCGTCGAGATCCGCGGGCACCGCGTCGCCCCTACTCACCCTGTCCGCGCGCGACGAGCAAGAGCACCGGGGTGCGGTGTTCGCGGGCGCTCCCGCGGAAGAGCTCGCCCTCGAGGGCGAAACGCCCGCCGGCTCCGGAGGCGACGGCCTGGTAGGCCGCCGTGCTCTCCGACGAGCTCCAATCGAAGACGAGCTGGACCGCCTCGACTCCCCGCGCGGCAGCGTCCCCCTCGCGCGCGACCGTGCAGAGCGGCGCGTCCACGTGGAGGAGAAAGATCGTCTGCTTCTGGTCGCCGGCCGCGACGTCCCGATAGTTCGGCGGCCCGGGATCGTCGCGCATTTCCACCCGCCCCGAGAGGGCGTGGTCGGCGCCGTAGGCGAGACAGCGCTCCTCCGCCGCGGCGGCGTCGGCTCCGAGGAGCAGCAGTGCCAGGAGGATGCGCTCAGTCGCCGCCAAAGCGCTTGTAGTGGGCGTCGTCCTCGAGGGAGGCCTCGCCCTCGGTCGGGAGGGGTTTGTAGTAGTTGAGGGCGGCGTCGATGTCGCCCTCCCACACCTCGCGCGGGATCTCGTAGAGCACCTCGATCCCGTTGCCGTCCGGGTCGTTGATGTAGACGCTGTGGGTCATCCCGTGGTCGCCCCGGGCGCGGAAGGGCACGCCGCAGGCCCGAAGATGACGGAGCTGGGCGAGGAAGGCTTCGCGGTCGGGGTACGCGATGGCGATGTGGTTCAGCCGTCCACCGGTCCCCATGAGGTGCCAGTCGGCGGGGGCGGCGTCGGGCCGGTCCTGCTCCACCAGCGCGATGTCGTGGTGCTTCCCGTGGGTCGAGTAGAACCGCATCGTGAGGGGGATCGCGTCCCCCGCGACCCCGACCTGCTCGTATCCCAACACCTCGGTGTAGAAGCGGTGTGACACCTCCATGTCGCGGACGTTCAGGACGAGGTGGTTGACGCCGAGCGGGGTCGAGGGACGAGTCGCGGCCATGACGGCCCTCCAGGTCGGGGGTGGCGAGAGGCCCCAAGGGTATGCCGCCCCGCCGCCGTCCGTCGAGCGCGTCGGCGAGGCGACGGGCTCAGCACGTTGGCGAGGCGACGGGCTCAGCACGTTGGCGAGGCGACGGGCTCAACCGCGGCATCCGGCCGGGCGAAAAGCCACCAAGAGGAGGCGGCACGATGACGTCGGTGCGCTGGGTGCTTCTCGCGCTGGCCCTGGGGCTCGGCTGGACGCTCTTGGGCGATCGGCTGCGTCCGACGATTCGGGCCTGGTCCCAGCCGATCGAGCCCACCCAGTACACGCCCTCCCGGGGAGCCCCCGAGGCCCTCGGCGCGCCGACCGCGGCGCCCGCTCCGGCGACCCGAGGTGCCGGCACGCCGCGCCGCGAGCACATCCGCGACCGGGTGCGTCGCAAGGTCGAAGCGGACCTCGAGCGCGGAGCCCGCCGCAGCGATCCCTGAGTCTCCCGCTAGTTGCGGAACGCCGGGATCACGTCCTTGGCGAAGAGCTCCATGCTGCTGCGGATGAGGTGCGGCTCGAGACCCGAGAGCGCCATGCCCAGCACGAGGTCGGTCACCCGGCCTCGCGCGAGGTAGTCGGAGAGGATCTGCCGGGCGTCCTCGGGCGTGCCGACGATCGCCGGCTCGCCGAATACGTCGAAGTGCTGCTTCGCGATCATCTCGTCGACGCTCGGGATCCCCTCGGCGGCCTTGTCGTCGCCGGGCTTGTCGTTCGCCTCGGCGAACCACTGGGCGTAACGGGTCGCGGTGTAGTGGAGCGACTCGGCGGCGTTCTCCCAGGCCTGCTCGCGGCTCTGGGCCACGTGGACCCAGCGCAGTTGCGCCGTGTTGTAGTCCTGTGGGTTGCGCCCTGCGGCTTCGAGGTGTTTGTCGTAGTGCTCGACGAGGTCGGGGGGGCCCACCACCTGGAAGTGGAAGCCCATCTTGGCGGCGCGCTCGATCGCCTTGGGCGCGATCGCCCCGATCCAGATCGGCGGGTGCGGGCGCTGCAGCGCCGGCGGCACGATGCGGATGTTCCGGAGGCGGCTGAACTGGCCGTCGAAGGTCACCTCTTCGTCGGAGAGCAGACGCTGGATGAGCGCGATGCCCTCCTGGAGCCGCGCGCCGCGTTCCTGATGGGGGATGCCCTGGTCGGAGAACTCCTTGCGGCGGTAGCCGAGCCCGACCCCGAGGTCGAAGCGGCCGTTGGACATCAGGTCGACGGTGGCTGAGTCCTCGGCGATCCGCACCGGGTTGTGGAGGGGCAGGAGGACGAGAAAGGTGCCGATCCGGATCCGCGAGGTCCGCGTCGCGACGCCCGCGGCGATCGGCAGGAGCGACGGCGAGTACCCGTCGTCGACGAAATGGTGCTCGGTGAGCCAGCAGTGGTCGTAGCCCATGCTCTCCGAGTCGACGATCAGGTCGAGGTGGGTGCGGTAGAGGTCGGTCCAGGGCACCCGATTGAACGCGGGGTTGCGAAAGGGCCAGAGCAAGCCGAAGCGGGGGTTCATCGGAGAGGCTCCTCGGTCGAGCAGGTTGGAAGTCGGCGGACCTTAGCACCCCGGGCCCCCGTCCCGGCGCTCCCCCCCGGATCGAATTGCGGCTTCGCTGCGCACGTCTAACTCCTTGATTGCACGCTCTTTTTTGTGCACGAAAGGCCCCAAATGACCGTCCGACAACAGATTCTTCACGTGCTGCGCGAGCCGACCCCCGGCGACGCCCGCGCCCGCCAGCAGCGCCTCCTCCGGAGGCTCCGCGAGACCGGCGCCCGGTTGAGCTTCTCCATTCTCTCCACCGGGAAACCGACACCGCGGGCTCCACGAGCGAGCCGCTAGCATTCCCCGATGTTTCAGTCCGAGGCGGTGACGCGGGGCATCCGCGTCCGCGTCCAGTCGTTCTTCGTCAAGGAGCGCTCCGCCCCGGAGCAGGGCGAGTGGTTCTTCGCCTACCAGGTGACGATCTCGAACGAGGGCGACGAGACGGCCCAGCTGGTGAGCCGGCATTGGATCATCACCGATGGCAACGGCAGCGAAGACGAAGTGCGCGGCCCGGGTGTCGTCGGCGAACAGCCGGTGCTCGCCCCGGGCGAAACCTTCCAGTACACGTCCGCGTGCCCCTTGGGCACTCCCTTCGGCACCATGCAGGGGAGCTACCAGATGGTGACGCCGGGGGGCGAAGCCTTCGACGCCGAGATCGCGCCGTTCGCCCTCGCCCAGGCGCAGACCGTCAACTAGAGGCCGGAGGACCTCGGCGCGAGGTCGTCCGGCGCCGCAGCCCGAGGGCGACCAGGCCCACCCCGAGGAGCAGCGCCGTCCCGGGCTCGGGGATGACACCGTCGCTCTTCACCAGCCAGTCGTTGAGGCCGCGATTGCCCTCGACCCATCCGCGACCGACTGCGGTCGAGTCGTCGCCGGGAAGACGGAAGCCGTCGGCGAGGAAGCGGAACACGACGTCGCTGCCCATCTCGGCCTTCCCCTCGAGCGGGATGGCGCCGCCGCCCAGGGACCCTTCGCCCATGGTCGCTTCAAAGCCGATCAAGCCGCCGTCGAACACCGAGGTCAGGCCGCTCAACAGGTAGGTCACCGAGGTGTCCCCCGCGGAGGCGTTGGTCGCCGGGTTCACTTCGCGGAGCGTCCCGCTGATCAGGGCTTCGTCGCTCCCCGGCACCCAGTCGAGGGTGACCCGGGAATTGCCGTCCTCGTCCTCGACGCTGAAGAAGAGATCCTCACCGTCCAGGCGGAGTCCGTAGTGCGGGCCCTCCGTCCCCTCCCCATGGTCGAAGAGGTCGAAGAGGAGAGCGTTCGCCTCGGGTGGGGCGAGGCTCCCGAGCATCCACAAGACCGCCGCCATCCCGGCGACGACGCGCCCCCATCTGTACGCGCGACACCACACCCGCATCCCACACCCCCCGTGGACGATCCGGTCGAAACGATGGACACGGTGTGACGTTTGAAAGAGTGGGTGTCAATACACTCGCTGTTTCCCCTCCAGAAAAGATCTCTGATCGATACACGGATCGCGAAGATCGTCTCGTTTGGGTCAACGGGTGAAAAGAGCCCATACGGAGTACACCGCAAAGACGCCGTAGACGACGCCCGCACAGGCGACCATCGCGACGTTCAGGGGCCCCGGTCGGGCGCTCGGTGGGAGCACGCGGAGGTTCATGTAGAGAAGCAGGGGGACGTAGAGGGCCATCGCCAGACCGCCGAGGAGCGCCGTGTTGAAGACGAAGCCCAGTCCGCTGACCTCGAAACGCTCGAAGACCCAGGTGCCGACGACCCCCGCCGCCATGATCAGCACCGCGAAGACGGCGTAGAGCCGGTTCTGCTCCACCCGACGCCCGACCCGGGTGACGCCGTCGAGGATGTAGGCCCAGGTGCGGGCGTTGCCGTCGACGATCACGAGCTGGGTGCTGAAGAGCGCTGCCATTCCGATCAGCAAGAAGAGGTAACGCCCCGTGGCGCCCAAGGTCTCGGAGAGGATCCGCGCGCTGTCCCACAGGATTCGGCCCTCGCTCGGCACGACTCCCGCCGGCCGGAGCACGCAGAGCGCGCCGAACATGAACAGGAACATGGTGAAGGAGTTGAGCAGCCAGAAAAAGAGCACCTGGTCCCACACCACGAAGCGGTACCAGGAGCGGAAGCGGCTGCGGTTCTCGGGGGTGTCCCGGAACAGGAAGCCGGTCGGCTCGCGGCGTGTCTCCTCGCCGCCCCCACCCCGGATCGGGTTCGAGAGGGCGGGGATCCGCGCGCCCATGCCGATGCCCTTGTCGCGGAGGTAGAAGGCGTACCACAGGTTGGCCGCGCCGCCGGCACCCGCGTAGACCAGTGCGCCGAAGAAGCGCAGCGCGGTGAACTCCTCGTCGAGCTCGACGTGCCCGACGTTCAGCAGGCCGCGACCCATCTCGCGCAGGCCCTCGAGGGTGCCGACCTGCACCGCGACGAAGATCAGGCCCAGCGTCATCAGCGCCACCAGCACAGTGATCGTGCGCTCGACGGCGGCGTACATGACCTTCGGCCCGAAGAGCAGGACCGCGATCGCCGCGAAGGTGAAGGCCGTCCACGCCCAGTCCGGGCCGGGGCCCTCGGGCCCGAAGACCAGCGCCTTCAGCGCCGTCCCCGAGATGCGCGCCCACCCGGGCAGGAAGAGCCCCAACACCGCGAGCGCCAAGAGGAACCAGACGAAGCCCACCCAGACCCGCGCGAAGCCGGTGTAGGGCGCCTCGCCGGTGGCGATCGCGAAGCGCCCGACCTCGAGGTTCACGAAGAGCTGGAGCGCGATGCCGAGTGCGGCGGCCCACACCATCACCGCGCCGAACTTGGCGGTGATCCACGGCCAGAGGACGAGCTCCCCCGCGCCAATCGAGAGCCCGACGAGGACGGCGCCCGGGCCGGCCAGGGCGAAGAGACCGCCGTGGCGCTCCGGGAGCTCGGCGTGGCCGAGGGGAGCCGGGACGGGGTCGTCCGGATCGGGCGGAGCGGTGGGCGGGTCGGGGTCCACGTCGGGGTCGTGTCAGGCGGCGTCGCGTTCGGCGAGCATCGCTTCGAGCTCGCGCACGAAGCTCGGCCGCCCGTTCAGCAGACCCAGGGCCCGCCAGATCGGGGCGAGCCGCCCGACGCGCTCGCGGAAGGCGCCTTCGTAGTACTCCTCGTCCAGAAAGCCCTGCTGGTACTGAAAGAAGAGGTTGTCCCAGTGGGTCTGCTGGGCGATCTGCCACTGGCGGAAGCGCCCGCGTTCCTCGGTGTCGAGGGTGTCGAGGGCCCCGACGTCCTCGGGATAGCCGCGCTCGGTGAGCTTCACGAGGATCGGCCCGATGTGCTCGGAGTTGGCCGCTTCGACCAGCATCGATTGCAGCGCGTCGGCGCGCATCTGATAGGTCTGGGCCAGGGCGAGACGTTTTCCGTCGTCCATCGACCGCGTGTTCTGGCGGATCTGCGCCGCCAGGTACACCAGCGTCGCCATCACGCCGATCGCCCCGAGCAATTCCCCGAGCGCACCCAGTTCGATGATCGTCATCCCATGCCCTCCCGACCTTGCGCGGCGCGCGGTTCGGGGAGAGCGTAGAGAAGGGGGAGGGCCGGGCGCGTCCGGTTTTCGGCCCCCGCCTCGGTCGTGGACGCTCAGCTCACCTGTTCCTTGCGGTCCTTCCAGAAGGGCTCGCGAAGCTCGCGCTTCAACACCTTGCCGGGCCCGGACTTGGGGAGCGGCTCGTCCCGCAGCTCGATCGAACGCGGCACCTTGTAGCCGGCGATCAGCTCGCGGCAGTGGGCGATCAGCGTGTCGGGCTCGACCGCCTCGCGGGGCACGACGACGGCGTGGACGGTCTCCCCCCACTTCTCGTCGGGGATCCCGATCACCGCCGCCTCGAGCACCGCCGGGTGGCGGTAGAGCGCCTCTTCGACCTCGGTGCCGTACACGTTCTCGCCCCCGGAGACGATCATGTCCTTGGCGCGGTCGACCAGGAAGACGAAGCCCTCGTCGTCGATGTGGCCGAGGTCTCCCGACCAGTACCAGCCGTCCTTCAGCACCGAGGCGGTCTGCTCCGCCTTGTTCCAGTACCCCCGCATGACATTGGGGCCGCGGATCACCACCTCGCCCACCTCGCCGGTGGCCACTTCGTTGCCCTCGGGGTCGAAGGCGCGAACGTCGACACCCGGGATCGGCTGTCCGCAGGAGCGGCCCCGCGGACCCTCGAGCTCTTCCTGCTCCCGCACCAGCGCCGTCGCGAGGGGCGCGGTCTCGGTGGCCCCGTAGAGATGGATCAGCTCGGCCGTGGGGAAGGCCCGATGCGCCCGGCGCAGCACCTCGGTCGCCACCGGCGAGCCACCGTGGGCGAGCACGCGTAGGCTCTCGGTGTTGCGGGGGTTCGCGAGTTGCTCCTCGGCCATCGCCGCGATCATCGTCGGCACGCCGAGGGTCGAGGTGATCTGCTCGGACTCGATCATGTCGAGCACGGCGGCCGGGTCGAAGGTGGGCACCGCGATCTGGAGCCCGCCGAACCACACCGTCGCGAGCACGCTGTTCGAGCCCGCGGCGTGGAAGAGGGGCGCCATCACCAGGTAGCGGTCGTCGGGGCGCGGGTGGGAGATCGCCATCCAGTGGTAGGTGTTCGCGATCAGGTTCCGATGCGTGAGCATCACGCCCTTCGACGCACCCGTGGTGCCGCCGGTGTAGAAGAGCCCCGCGAGGGTGTCCTCGGTCACGCCGACCCCCAGCGCCGTCTCGGGTGCCCCGTCCACATAGGATTCGTACTCGCCGGGGAGGCGGATGACCCGCTCGACGACCTCGTCGAGCGCGCTGGGCTTGCGGTCGGTGATGAGCAGCCGCGCCCCCGAGTCCCCGAGGGCGTAGACGAGCTCGGGCACGGCGTGCCGCGTGTTGAGCGGCACCACCACCCGCCCCGCCGCCGGGATCGCCAGGTAGAGCTCGATGTACTGGGCGCTGTTCGCCGCGAGCACCGCCACCCGCTCCCCCGGCGCGATGCCATCGCGCTCGAGGGCCCCGGCGATCCGTCGGCAGCGCGCCGCGAGCTCCCCGTAGCTGAACTGGAACTCCCCCGAGACGAGGGCGGTCTTGTCCCGGGCCACGCGCTCGGCACGGGTGATCGGGTCGACGAAGGTGTGCACGCGGATCCTCCAGTTCGATCGAGGGTGTTCGCGACTCCGGGCGGTCGAATTGCGGATCTCCGCCGACCGGGCGCCCCTCCCCAGTTTCTAGGGATGCCCGCGGGCCGCGGCAACACCCTCTGGGCCCGAGCCCGACCGGGGAGGCACCCGCGCGTGTCACCCCACCGGCGCGCCCGGTTCGCCCGAGGGCAGTGGCGATTTCGCGCCGCTGGGCGCGGTGGACGAAGACGGAGACGGTCACCGACTTCGTCGGGCGCGAGGAGGGACGGGTCACCGGGAGGAAGGAATTCGCGCCACACGCGGGTGCGGCTAGGCTCCCCGTGGACTCGGGCCGGGGTCTTCGGGAGGCGAGATGCAGCGAATCGTGCGGATCGCGTCGCGCGCGCTGGCGGGCGCCGTGGCGCTCGTCCTGGTGGGGGCGGCCTGTGCGCCGGGCGGTGGGTCTTCGGGGAGCTCCGCGCCCCGCGCGCAGCCCCAGCGCGTCCCCGTCGCCGAGGACCTTCCCGCCGAGCGCGCCCGGTTGGAGGACCAGGCGCGACGTTCTCCGCGCTCCGTCGACGCCCGCGTGGCCCTCGGCGAGGTCTACTATCGGAGCGCCCGCGACGCCCTCGACCGCGAGCGGGACGAAGACCGCTACCTCGAGTTTCTCGCGCTCTCCGTCGAGGAGTTCGTGGCGGCGGGCG
>JANQRO010000291.1 GCA_028284525.1 Myxococcota bacterium
CGACACCGGGTGCACTCGCCGAGGATCGCGCGCACCTCGTCGAGGCTCGCCCCGGCCGGCACGGCGCTCCCCGGGTCGAGGAGCGACGCCTGGTGGCCGCGGATGCCCGGCGCCGGCGTGTCGGGGGACGCGTCCGTCGCGGCGGGTGTGGCCGCGCGGGCGAACTGCTCGACGCCCTCCTCGAGCCACTCCTCGGCCCACGCGCGCGCCGAGGCCACGACGTCGTCGAGGGCGGGGGGATCTCCGCTCGGCACCGCTCAGCCGCGCTCGCCGGGCTGCGGGTTCAGCTCGTCGGTCGGTGCGGGCTCGCGGAGGGCGTCGAGCAGCCGCGCGACATCGCCATCGCCCGGCGTCGGGAGCGCCGCGTCCTTCTGGAGCCCGCGGGTTGCGGCCGGCTCGATCGTGCCGTGGCGCTGGGCCTCGATCTTGGCCTCGATGTTGAACTCGAAGCCGGGGTCGTTCGCCTCGTCGTGACAGCTCCCGCAGATCTGCAGGATCACGCACGAGTCGCACTTGTCGGTGAGTGAGAGGATCGTCCCGACCCGTGTCGCGTTCCCGCCGACGTGCTCGCTCCCCGGCCCGTGGCACGACTCACAGCCCACCCGGGCCAGGTCGTCCCCGGCGCCGGCGCTCGCCTGGGAGAACCCGCCGCGGCCGAACCCCGTCGTGTGGCACTGGAGACAGGTGTCGTTGGCGGCCTCACCCGCCGCCTCGAGGGTGGCGTGGGCGTGCGCGTGGGGGCCCAGCACCCAGGTCTCGTACTCGGCGGCGTGACAGCTCTTGCAGGCGTCCGAGCCCACGTAGCTGGCGTGGGTGCCGAGGAGGTCGTCCCGGGGCAGACCGCGCTCTTCCAGCAGTTTGCGCTTCTCTTCGACGCTCAGCTGGGTGAGGTGCAGGTTGGCGGCGTGGGAGACGTTCGGGAGGAACTTGGCGTACTCGAAGCCCAGGGAGTGGGTCGGGTTGTGACAGGTCTTGCACACGCTCTCGTACCCGCCTTCGGGGACGAAGCCCGGCGACAGGTGCGGGCCGCCGCGGCCGTGGCAGCTCTCGCAGCCGACGTTCTCGAGCTGGTCGAATCCGAAGGCGGCGCGTCGGAAGCCACCGTCCTCTCCCCAGCCGACCACGTGACACCCGATGCATTCGTCGTCGGTCTCGGCGCCGTGACGCACGAGCGTGTCGTAGGCCGTGGAGTGCCGGGTGAGCTGCCAGGTCTCGTACTCGGCCTGGTGACAGACACCGCAGGCGTCGTTGCCGCTGTACCCGGTCGAGTGGAGCAGCATCGGCACCGGAACCCCCGCGAGCTGGGAGACCCACATCCGCACCAGGGCCGGGTCGCGCGTCTCGTCGAAGCCGCGGAAGCGCCGCGCGATCCGGCCTTCGGCGTCGATGAGAAAGGTGTCGGGCACACCCGCCAGGACACCGAAGTCGTTGCGGATCTCCGAGCCCGGGTCGAACACGACCGGGAAGAAGTCGAGGCCCTCGTCCTTGAGCGAGGTCTCCACCGCCAGCGGTCGGTTCGCCACCGACACGCCCACCAGGGTCGGGCGCTGCGCCTCGTCGATCCCGTCGAGGACGTCCTTCAGCGCCTTCATCATCTCGTGACAGTGTGGGCAGGTGTGCAGGAAGAAGATCAGCACCACCGGGCGGCCGCGGAACGACGCCAACTGCACGGTCTCGTCGCTGCCGAGCTGCTCGGCGCTGAAGTCGGGCGCCAGCGGGCGGTTGCCGAGCTCGGGCCCACCGCGGTCGGCGCCGGGGAGCCGGAGCTGCGAGCGGAGCTCGCTCTCGGCGGCGGCCGCGACGTCGGGAACGCCCGGGAAGGCCCCCGGCGAGATAAAGGCGATGTCGCCTTCGCGGTCGACGCCGACGAAGAGCAGACGCTGGCGGATGCGGAGCTTGCGACCGATCTCGCCGGTGGTGTCGTCCACCACCCCGAAGTCGAAGCCGTGCTTCTCGACGAAGGCCTTCGCGGCGTCGGTGGGCGCGCCGAGGGAGATCCCCTGGATTCGGAAGTTGTGCGCCGCGCGTTCCTTGGCGATCTCCGCGACCGCGCTGGCGACGTCGTCGGCGCCTTCGGCCTCGGGGTTGAAGAAGAAGAGCAAGGTTCGTTGGCCGAGGAGCTCGCTGACGGAGAAGGAGGTGCCGGCCAGCGTGTAGCCCTCGAAGCTCGGTAGCGGTCGACGCCGACTGTGTTCGGCGTGATCGTGGTCGGCGTCCGACTCGGCGGCCGTCGCGGCGCCCGCGCCCGGCGCGGCCGCGTCGACGGGCTCTGTATCGCCGCCACAGGCAGGGAGCGCGAGCAGTGCGACGAGGACCAGGCCTCGGAGCCCGAACGGGGTGATCGCGTGGAGCTTCGAGATCGGAGATCGCGGGAGCCGGAGCCCGCTCGCGGCGTAGTGCGACACGGCGGCAGCATAGCCGCCGGCGGCGGCCGAGCGAAGACCTACGCCCGGAGCCGGAGTTTCTCGTGGAGTTCCTTGAAGAACTCGTTGTCGGGCTCGAAGGTGAGGGCCATCTTGAGGTTGCGCCACGCCGCGTCCTGGTCGCCCCGGGCGAGATCGGAGCGCACCAGCGCGTAGTACTTCTTGCCGTTCGGCGTGCGCCCGTCCTGGGCCTCGCGCCCCTGGCGGCCCGCCTCCGCCTCCGCCTCGACGAGCGGCATCCGCTTCGTTTCGCCCTGGTCGAGCCGCTGGTCGTAGACCTTGCGGCGGCGCGCGTCGCGCAGGACCGAGTAGGCCTCGGAGACACGCTTGGAGATCGCGCTCACGGCGGACCGCACATCGGCGGGCACGTCGCGCAACCCGTCGGGATGGAAGCGCCGCCCGGCCCGATGGTAGGCACTGCGGATCTCGGAGTTGGCGGCGCCCCGCTGGACCTCGAGGAGCTCGTAGTAGTCGAGGTCGTCGAGGATCCCCGCCAGCGCGCGGATCTCGGAGAGGTTCACCACGTGGGTAGCCCTCCGGCTCGAGCGCGATGCATGCCGCGACGCGCCCTAGTCAGTGCTGTCATCTCCGTCCACGTCGCTCGGGGAGAGGTCGCCACCGCTGGTGTCGAAGTGCTCGCGCGCCTGCTGCTTCTCTTCCGCGGTGGGCGGGACGACGTCGAGCTCGTCGAGGGAATCGAAGACGCCGTCGTCGAGTGCGCCGAGCTCCTCCTCGGCGCCCGCCGCCTGCATGGTCAGGGTCTCGCTCCCCACCACCTCCGGGAAGTCCTCCTCGCTGAGCTCGGTCTCGCCGGTGCCGATGTCGGTGACCGGGCCGGCGCCGGCCGCGGGCGCTGCCGCGGCGGGCGGATCGGGCGTCTCGGACGGGGTCTCGGCGACGGGAGCGTCGAAGGTCTCGAGTTCGGGCTCGGCGCCCTCGTCGAAATCATCGGTCTCGAGCTCGTCCTCCAGGGGCACCATCGCGGTATCCGGAGACGGAGTCGGCGCGGCGACGGGCTTGGGCGCGGCGACGGGCTCCGGTGCGGCGCCCGACTGCTGCTTCACGACGAGGTCCTGGATCTCCTCCTCGGAGAGCCCCGAGGAGAGCCGGATCTCGGTCGACGCGACCTGGCCCGTCTCTTCGTCCTCGGCGGTGACGTTCACGATGCCGTCGGTGTCGATCTCGAAGGTGACGTTGATCTTGACCTCGCCCCGGCGCGCCGACCGGAACCCGGCGAACTCGAACTCGCCAAGCATCTCGTTGTTTGCGGCCGTGCGCGCCTCGCCCTGGTAGATCCGGATGCTCACCGACTCCTGGAAGTCGCTGAAGGTCGTGAACGAGCGGGTCTGCTCGATCGGCACCGGGGTGTTGCGCTCGATCACCGTTTCCGCGAGGCCACCGGCCACGCCGATACGCAACGAGAGCGGGGTCACGTCGAGGAGGTGGGTATCCTCCCCCTGGCCCGTCAGCGCGGCGGCGTGGATCGCCGCGCCCATCGCCACCACCTGGTCGGGGTCGACGTCGCCGAGGGGCTCGGCCTGGAAGTATTCGGACACCGCGTCCCGCACCAGCGGGAGTCGGGTCGGGCCCCCGACCAGGATCACGCCGTCGATGTCGCGGTTGGTGAGGCTCGCCTGTTGGAAGGCCTCGTCGCACACCTTGAAGGTGCGCTGGATCAGGTCCTCGACCAGCTTGCCCAGCTCGTCGCGGCTGACATCGCGCTCGATGCCCAGGAGGTTGCCGTTGCTGTCCTTGGCGATCTCGGGGATCCGCACCTGGGCGACGTCTTCGACGGAGAGATCCTTCTTGGCCTGCTCGGCGGCCGCCTTCAGCACCTCGAGGGCGCGCATGTCGTTGCGCAGGTTGATCTGGTACTGGTTGTGGAACTCGTCGGCCAGGAGGTCGAGGAGCCGGTCGTCGAAGTCCTCGCCGCCGAGAAAGGTGTCGCCACAGGTCGCGAGGACCTCGAAGACGTCCTCGCCGATCTCGAGGATCGAGATATCGAAGGTGCCGCCGCCGAGGTCGTAGACCGCGATCTTCTGGGTGAGCCCTTTGCCGCAGCCGTAGGCGAGGGCGGCGGCGGTGGGCTCGTTGAGCAGGCGCAGCACCTCGAGGCCCGCGATGCGGCCGGCATCGCGGGTGGCCTGGCGCTGGTTGTCGTTGAAGTAGGCCGGGACGGTGATCACCGCCTCGGTGACGGGTTCGCCGAGGTGCGCTTCCGCGACCTCCTTCATCTCGCGGAGCACGAGCGCCGAGATCTCGGGGATCGGCAGGATCTGGTCGCGGACCTTCACGCGCACGCTGTGGTTCGGGCCCTCGACGATCGAGTAGGAGCACACCGCCTTGGCCTTCTTCACTTCCTCGGAGAAGTAGTAGCGGCCGATCAGACGCTTGGACGAGGTGATGGTGTTGGTCGGGTCGTTCACGGCCTGGGCCTTGGCCGCGTTGCCCACGCTCACGGGACCGTCGGCGGGCAGCGACACCGCGCTCGCCGAGATCGGTTCGCCGTAGCGATTCGGAATCACGGTGACCTTGCCGCCCTTGGCGATCGCAACGCAGGAGTTGCTGGTGCCGAGGTCGATGCCTACTGCCATGGAGCGCTCCCTCCCACTGAGCGCGTCCCTCCTGAGCTCCGGGATCGATTCCCCGGGGGAAACAGGACGCACTCCACGCAGGGAGGTATCGGGCCGCGGCGCACTTTTCCTGAGCGCGGAACCGGCGTTTCGCGGGCAACCGCGCGTGGCCACGCCCGTCGTCTTGGAGCGCTGCCCGGGAGGGTGCTACTGAGGCGGCCAGGGGCGCCCCCGGGACGCGTCCCGAGAGCGGCCCGCGGGCCGGGGAGTGCATCATGTCGGGCCATTCCAAGTGGTCGACAATCAAGCGAAAAAAGGGCGCCGCCGACGCCAAGCGGGGCAAGCTCTTCACCAAGCTCATCCGCGAGATCGCGACCGCTGCGGGGATCGCTGGGGGCGATCCCGACGCCAACCCGCGTCTGCGGCTCGCGATCGACAAGGCCCGGGGCGCCAACATGCCCAAGGACAACATCGAGCGGGCCATCAAGAAGGGCACCGGGGAAGGCGAAGGCGAGCGCTTCGAGGAAGTGACCTACGAGGGCTACGGGCCCGGCGGGGTCGCCGTGATGCTCCGCACCCTCACCGACAACCGCAACCGCACCGTCGGGGAGATCCGCCACGCCTTCACCAAGCACGGCGGCAACCTCGGCGAGGCGGGCTGTGTGGCCTACCTCTTCGAGAAGCGCGGCGTCATCGCCCTCGACGGCGACTTCGACCTCGAGCAGCTCTACGAGCTGGCCCTCGAGGCGGGAGCCGAAGACGTGATCGAAGGCGAGGGCGGCGTCGAGGTGGTGACCGAGCCCGACGCCTTCGAACCGGTGCGCGATGCCATCTCGGGAGGTGGCCTCGCCCTGGCCGACGCCGAGGTGACGATGCGCCCCTCGACCACCGTGGCGGTGCAGGGAAGCGAGGCGGAGGGGATGATCCGGCTCGCCGAAGCGCTCGAAGACCTCGACGACGTCCAGGAGGTGTACGCGAACTTCGATATTCCCGAGGACGAGATGGAGAGACTTGCGGGCGCGTAGGCTACTGTTGCGCTCCCCCCTCGAACCCCGACTCTCCTCGACGCGCGGCGGACGCCCCGACGCGCGGGGGGCGACGATGCGAATCCTCGGGATCGATCCCGGTGCCACCGTCACCGGCTACGGCGTGGT
>JANQRO010000293.1 GCA_028284525.1 Myxococcota bacterium
CGCCGACCCGGACCCCCGGCTGCCGGACCAGCTCGAGTCGCTCTACTTCGAGCACCGCTACCAGCTGCTCTCGTCCGAGCCCGAGCGCGAGCTCCCGCCACGGCTCGACGACGCCGGGCTCGCGAAGTCGGCGGCCGCCCTGCGGCGGGCACTCGCGGGCCCCCTGGGCCCGCTGGTTCGCACGACGGCCCCCGCCGACCCGCTGATGGCCTTCCCCGCACTGCTGCGGCGACTGCAGAGCGCGGCGCGACCCTCTCTCGACGTTCACGAGGGTCGCTTCGTGACGGCCGACCGCGAGAGCGCCATCGTCTTCGCGCGCACCGCCTTCCCGGCGCTCGACTCGGCCCGCCACGCGCCCCTGCTCGAGCGGCTGGAAGACCACTTCGCGGCGCTCGACGCCGAGGCCGGCGGCACGCTGCGGCTGGAGATGAGCTCGGTCCAGCGATTCGCGGTCCGCGCGGCCACCCGCATGCGGGCGGACGTGTCGCGCATCGGCATCCTGTCGACGATCGGAATCGCCCTCCTCTTCCTCGTCGTCTTCCGCTCCCTCCGCCTGATCGCGGTCGCCGCACTGCCGCTGGCGGGGGGCCTGGCCTGCGGTCTGGCCGCCTGCCTGCTCCTCTACGGTCGCGTGAATGCGCTGACCCTCGCGTTCGGCGGCGCCCTGGTGGGGGTCGTGATCGACTACCCCATCCACCTGCTGGCGCACTGGCTCGTGGAGGACGATGCACCGGACGCGACCCGGGCCTTCGAGCGCGTGTGGCCGGGCATCCGACTCGGCGCCGCCACCAGCTTCGTCGGCTTCGTGGCGCTGGCCGCGGCCGGCTTTCCCGGGATCCGCGAGATCGGGGTCTTCGCGGGGGCCGGGATCGCGGGCGCCGTGGCCGTCACCGTGCTCGCCCTTCCCCTACTGGTGCCGGGGAGTCCGCCCGGCCATCGCGGTCGCCCGGCGCGGGTCGCGCGGCAGCTCTCGTCCGGAGTCGACTGGCTGCGCGCACACCGCGGTGCCGCGGCCGCGGCACCGGCACTCGCCGCCGTCCTCTGCGTCGCCGGTCTGCCCGGCCTGCGCTTCACCGACTCGGTCCGCGCGCTGAGTCCCGTCGACCCCGAGCTCGCCGCCGAGGAGACCCGCGTCCGGGACCGCGTGCTGGGAACCGAGACCAGTCAGGTGGTCGTGGCCCTCGGCTCCGACGAAGGCCGTGCCCTCGATCGCAACGATCGGGTGGCGCTGGCCCTGGCTCCCCTGGTCGCGGAGGGCGCCCTCGCGGAGTTCCGATCCGTCCACGAGTTCGTCCGTTCGCCGGCCCTGCAACGCCGCAACGAGAAGCAGCTGCGGAGTGCACCGGCGCTGGGCGCACGCACGCTGGCCGCGCTGGAGCAGGAGGGCTTCCGCCCCGAGGCCTTCGAGCCCTTCGTGGAGTCGTTGGCGGCCGAGCCCGGGCCCCTCACCCTGGCGCGGGTGCTCGCCTCTCCGGTCGGCGACTGGGTGCGTCCCTTCGTTCTTCCCGAGGCCACGCGGGACGGTCCCCCGGAGGCGCGGGTCGCCCTCGCGACCCTGCTGCGCGGGGTCTCGAACGGCGACGCGGTGCAGCGTGCGCTGGCACCGATCGAGCAGGTCGTCTTCCTCGACCAGCTGGCCCTGCTCGAAGCCGGCTACCGGGCCCTGCGGCGCGCGGCGCTCGTCGCCATCGGCGCGGGATCCGCGGCCGTCCTGCTGCTGCTCGGGCTCCACTACCGCTCGGCCCGGGCGACCTGCGTGGCCCTGGCACCTGCGCTGCTGGCCGCGGGAAGCACGGCGGCGCTGCTCTCGCTCTTCGCCGGCGCCCTGAACCTCGTGCACCTCTTCGGTCTGCTCCTGATCCTGGGCATGGGCGTCGACTACGGCGTCTTCCTGGCCGAGAGCACCCGCGACCGCCAGCCGGTCGGGGCGACCACCCTGGGCCTGATCCTGTCGTGCTCGACCTCGGTGCTGGGCCTGGGACTGCTGGCACTCTCGAGCAACCCCGGCCTGCGCGCCCTCGGCACGACGACCGCGCTGGGGGTGGTCTCGAGCCTCGTGCTCGGACCCACGGTGCTGGCGGCGCTGGGGGCGGGGCGCCGCGACGAGGAGGCGTCGTGAGCGACGGCCTCGACCGCCCCGCGGTGGCGCGACGCGTCTGGGGAGCGCTCGGGGTCGGCGTGTGGCTCGGCTGCGCGGCCCCGATCGCCCCGCCGGCCGAGGGGCCCGGGGCGCGGCCCGCCCGC
>JANQRO010000308.1 GCA_028284525.1 Myxococcota bacterium
CCCTCGGCGGCGCAACGCGGCGAGACGCGGCCGGCGGAGATCCGAAAGATCCTGGCCGACGCGGATATCGCCCAACGGATCTGTCACTATCAGAACGCACTCGCGACGCTGGAGCGGGAGGTCGCCGACGGCGATCCCACCAACCCGATCCTCCTCGACGCGATGCGAACCCGTCGCCTCGACCAGCGAGCCTTCATGGAGCGCAGCGTGTCGGAACCCGAGATCCTCGCCGCGGTGGAGCCGTCGCGGGCCGCCCTCGAGACGCGTCTGGCGTCCCTGGAGCGCGAGTTCGACGAGCGCGCGGGCGACGAGCGCAGCGCGCTGCACCGCTTCGGGTTCGGCGTGCGCAACCTCCACCTGCTCTACAAGATCGCCCGGGGCCAGGTATGAGCTGGCGAGAACGACTCGGCCTCGGCCGACGCAAAGGCGAGACCGCGCGCAGGGGCGACCAGAGCCTGATCGGCATCGCCGACGCACTCAACCAGAGCCCCGACCTCGAGACGATGGCCCAGCGCATCGTGGATCTGATGATCGACGCGCTGGGTTCGAGCGCCGGGGTGCTGTTCCTGATCGACAAGGCGAGCGGGCAGCTCGCGCCGTTCACGGTGTCGTCCAAGCCGATCGTGCGCGCGGCGCTACAACATCTGCCCATTCCGTTCCGTTCGCATCGCTACCCGATCGACGAGCCGGTGAACGAGGTGGGGCGCTGCGCCAAAGAGGTGCGGATGAAGCAGGGCGGCACCCTCGCCGACTTCCTCGCACCCGACCCGCCCGCCGAGGTATGCGCCGTGATGCAGCGGATCGTCGGGGCCAAGAGCTTCGTCGCGCTGCCGGTGGTGGTGCGGACCAAGGTGGTCGGGGTGACGCTGCTGACCTTTCTGCAGCGGCGTCTGAGCGAGGGGCAGCTCCAGCGCCTCCGCGCCTTCAACCAGCTGGTCTCGACGGCGCTCCTCACCTCCCACGGCGACCTGGCCGCCGACCCCGCGACCAGCCGTCGCTGGTCCGACGACGAGGAGCCGCTCCGCGACCTCGAGGACGCGTTCCTCGGACTGGTGGCCCACGAGCTCGGCTCGCCGCTGGTCGGGATGGGGATGATGTTGTCGATCCTGCGCGAGGACCCCGACTTCCTCGGCAAGCTCAGCGCCGACCAGCGCCGGGCCTTCGGCAACGTCCTCGAGGAGAGCGAGCGGTTGCGCTCGACGGTGAGCAACATCGAGGCCGCCCTCGAGCTGGCGCGGGCCGGGCGACCGGACCCGCTGCTGGTGCCGATCCGCTCCCTCGTCGAGCGCGTGGTCCACGCCAAGGAGATCGAGATCTTCGATGCGAGCGTGCGGCTCCACCTGGCCCTCGACGAGTCCGAGGAGTCCGACCGGCTCTGCGTGAAGGGCGACCCGCTCCAACTCGAGCACGTCGTGTGGGAGCTGGTGAACAACGCCATCAAGCACGGCGGGGCGGGCACCGAGGTCCGCGTCTCGGCGGCGCCCCGAGAGATCGCCGGGCTCCACTGGTTCGAGATCACCGTGGACGACGACGGGCCGGGGGTGCCGGAGCGGATCGTCCGCGAGCTCTTCCACACCCGTTTCAACTTCGGCGAGCTCCCCGAGTACAAGAGCACACCGGGCTTCGGCCTCGGGCTCTTCGTCGTGAAACGGATCCTCGACGCCCACCAGGCCACGATCCAGTTCGACTCGGTGGCCGGCCGAGGGACCCGGGTCGTCGTCCAGCTCCCGATCGACACCCCCGGAAGGATCGACGATGAAAACGATCACCCCGACGCCTGAGGAGATGGAGCGGCGCATCGCGCGCTTCTCCTCCCTCGAAGTCCTCCCCGCAATCCGCGAGCTCGACATGCCCCTCGAAGTGAAGGACGTGATCTACTCGCGGAAGCTCCTCCCCGCGATCGCCCCCGAGGAGGGGGACACCCCGATCGCCGCCGGGGGCGTGATCCAGGGGGCGGCGGGGATGACGATGACCTTCGCGGTCTGTCCGCCCGGCACGGGGCCGGGGCTCCACGCCCACGCCAAGACCTACGAGACCTTCACGGTGCTCGAGGGCCGGTTCGAGTTCAGCTGGGGCGACCAGGGGGAGCACCGGGTCGTGCTCGACCGCTTCGACGTGATCTCGATCGTGCCGGGGGTGTGTCGGGGCTTCAAGAACGTCGGGGAGACCGACGGCACCCTGCAGGTGCTGATCACCGGCGGCCTCCACGACATGAACGACATCGCGTTCCCGCCCGCGACCGCCCAGCAGATCGAGGCCGCGGGGCCCGAGTATCTCGCCGCCTTCAAGGCCAAGGGCATCGCCTTCGACGCCGGCGTCTAGACGCCGTGTCCGAACACCGCGTCGAGGTCGTCTGGCGCCGCGACACGCCGGACTTTCGCGCGGAGACCTACTCCCGCCACCACCGCTGGCATTTCGAAGGCGGGGTCGAGGTGCCGGCGTCCGCGGCGCCCGAGTATCGGGGTGACGCGGACACGGGGGGCCCTGAGCAGGCGCTGGTCGCCGCGGTCGCGGGCTGTCACATGCTGACCTTTCTCGCCGTCGCGGCGCGGCGGCGGCTGGTCGTCGATCGCTACGAAGACAGCGCCCGCGGCGTGCTCGAGAAGAACGACGAGGGCCGCCTGGCGATCACCCGCGTGGTGTTGCGTCCGCGGATCGTCTTCGCCGGCGATCCCCCCGATGCCGCCGAGCTCGCGCGTCTCCACGAGATGGCGCACCGGGGCTGCTTCATCGCCAACTCGGTGCGCTGTGCGGTGGATGTCGAGGAGCCCTGAGCGGGTTCTCAGTCGATGGGCTGGGGCGCGCTGTGCTCGAGCCCCGGGATCTCGATCTCCTGGGTGGAGATCAGGAGCACGTAGATCACGCTGCTGAAGGCGAGGAGCACCGCGACGAGGTAGAAGGGCTGCACCCAGCTCCCGGTCTCGGCGACGATCCACCCGGCGGTGACGGGGCCGAAGATCCCCGCCATGTTGCCGCTCCCGTTCATCACGCCCGAGATCGCGCCCACCGCTCGCGGGTTGAGTTCCAGCGGAAGCGCCCAGTAGCCGGCGATCGCCAGGGACACCACGAAGTAGAACACCACGAAGAAACCCACCGAGAGCGCCGCCGAGGAGATCGTGACGGCGACGAGGAGGGCGGGGATCGAGAGCGCGACGAAGGAGCCGGGGACACGCGCCCGCGCCGTCCGGGTGCTGTACCCGCGCTTCAGCAACGTGTCGGAGATCACACCCCCCGCGATGATGCCGAGGAACCCCGCCGCCGTCGGCAGCATTCCCACGGTGCCCATCTCGAGCAACGTGAAACCCCGCGCCTGCATCAGGTAGGTGGGGAACCACAGGATGAAGATCCAGACACAGAAGACGAAGAGCATGTAGCTCGCGATCAGCGCGAGCACCGCCGGCGCCTTCAGGATCACGCCGAGGGGAACCTTGGTGAGGCTCGTCTTCGGGATCATCCCGCTCTCGATCTTCTCGAGCTCCCCGGGGCTCACCGCGGGGTGCTCGCGGGGCGTGTCGCGGGTGTACCCGAGCCAGAGCGCGACCCAGGCCACGCCGAGCGCGGCGTTGAAGTAGAAGACCGTGTGCCAGTCGAAGGCGTAGATGATCCACGCAGTGGTCGGGTAGGCGATGACCTGACCGAGCGAGGCCCCGGACACGGTGATCGTCTGCGCGCGACCGTACTCGTCGCGGGGGATCCACTTGGAGTTGAAGGAGGCGAAGGACGGGAAGGCCGCAGACTCGCAGGCACCGACCAGGAAGCGCAGCGAGAGCAGCAGCAAGAACGCGTGTTGCCCGAGCGGCGTCAACGCGGTGAAGAACGAGAAGCCGAGACACGAGTACGCGAGGAGCTTGCGCGCACTCCAGCGGTCGGCGATCACCCCGCCCGGGTACTGGAGCAGGGCGTAGCCCACCAGAAAGGCCGAGAGCACCATCCCGAAACGGCCCTCGTCCCAGCCCGTGTCGCGCATGATCTCGGGGCCGGCCACCGAGATGTTCACCCGATCGATGTAGTTGATCACCGTTCCGAGCGTGGCGATCGCCACCATCTTGTACCGGATCGGCATCGGGCCCATCGACCGGTCTCCCTTTGCAGCCGTCCAGCGAATTCTGGCATGGTTGCCTGGGGTTTTGGAAACAATGAGGGAGGCGTCGATGACCGGGACGGTGAGGAGTGAGATTCGCGAGGGCATCCGGACGCTTACGCTCGAGCGTCCGGAACGGTTGAACGCGATCACCCGCGAGCTGGCCGAAGACCTGAGCGATGCGGTGGCCGCGGCGAACGCCGATCCCGACACCCGTGCGGTGGTGTTGCGCGGCGCCGGAAGGGCCTTCTGCTCGGGCGACGACCTGAAGGACTACGAGACCCAGGGAAGCGGCGAAGCCGAGACCCGGCGCACCGTCGACGCGATCCAACGCGTGACCCGCGAGATCGTGCTCGGCGAGGTTCCGGTGGTCGGTGCGATCCACGGCTGGGCGGTGGGCGGTGGTCTCGAGTGGGCGATCAACTGTGACTTCCCGCTCTGGGCCGAGAGCGCCCGGGGCTTCTTTCCCGAGATCCGGCTCGGGCTCTTCGTGACGGGCGCGGTGACGACCCTGCTGCCCAAGCTCGCGGGTCTCCACCGCGCCAAGGAGCTCATCTTCTTCGGCGAGCGCTTCGACGCCCGCACCGCGCTCGAGGTCGGGATCGCCTGGCGCGTCGTTCCCGACGACCAGCTCTTCGACGAAGCCCGCGACGTGGCGGAGCGGCTGGCCGCGCTGCCACCGCGTCAGACCCGCGACCTGAAACGAGTGATCAACCGGGCCTGCCACCTCGACGCCGAAGGTGCCATGGCCCTCGAGAGCGAGGCGACGGTGCGGGCGATCCTCGAGCCGGGGAGCCTACTCGGTCGCCGAGACCTGCGCCGGTTCCGGCTCAGGACCCGAAGACGGCGACCCGATCGGCGGTCTCCGG
>JANQRO010000312.1 GCA_028284525.1 Myxococcota bacterium
GGCGCTGGTGGCACCGAGGGAGAGCAGGCCCGCGCCGAAGCGCCCGGCACAACGAGGCGCGGCTCCAGCTCCGCCCCTACAGCCGCCCCTGCTTCGAGATCGCCGTGGCGGCACAGGTCTCGCCGGCCGGGCCGCGTTGTGCCGGGCGCTTCGGCGCGGGCCTGCTCTCCCTCGGTGCCACCAGCGCCGGCGGCTTCGCCGTCCTGGGCGACCACTACACCGTCTGGTGCGACGAGGCCGCGAAGGCGGGGCACGAGGTCGACCGCAATGCGTGGCGACTGGTCGGCCCGATGCACGTGGCGCCGACCCGCGAGCAGGCGTTCGCCGAGGTCGAATACGGCATCCATCAGTGGATCGATTATTTCCGCAACGTCGTCGTGCTGCCCCTCGCGCCCGAGGAGCCCGACCCGCGCAAGTGGGCGCAGGCCATGGTCGACAACGGCATGGCGGTGATCGGCACCCCCGACGACGCCGCCGCCCAGCTCGAGCGTCTCGAGAAGCAGACCGCCGGCTACGGCGCCTTCCTGCTGATGGCCCACGACTGGGCCGACCCCCACGCCACGCTGCGCTCCTTCGAGCTGCTGGCCGCCGAGGTGTTCCCCCACGTCCAGCGCAGCGCCGACAAGGCGGTGGCGTCGCGGGAGTGGTGCCGCGAAGACCACGACAAGCTGATCGGGTCGGCGATCAACGCGGTGATGCAGGAGATCCAGCAGTACGAGGCGGAGACCGGCCACAAGGCCGCCATCGCCCGTCTCGACGAAACCGCCAAGTAGCCACCGGGGTGCCCCCCATGAACGTCGGCTTGCTCTTCCCGTTCCGAAACCCGCCCCGCTGGCGTGTCCCGTGGCCCGAGTTCTACGCCGAACAGTTCCGCCAGATCGAGATGGCGGAGCAGTTGGGTTACGACACCGCGTGGCTCACGGAGCACCATTTCTCCGAGGACGGCTACTCGCCCTCGCTGATTCCGATCGCGGCGACGGCGGCGGCGCGGACGAGCACGATCCGGATCGGCACCTTCCTGATCCTGCTGCCCTTGCACCACCCGGTGGACCTGGCCGAGTCGGCGGCCACCGTCGACATCATCTCGAACGGCCGCTTCGACCTGGGCTTCGGACAGGGCTACGTGCCCTCCGAGTTCGAGGGCTACGGCATCCCCAAGAAGGAACGAGCCTCCCGACTCCGCGAAGGGGTCGAGGTGATCCAGGGCATCTGGAGCGAGAGCCCCTTTTCCTACCAGGGCAAGCACTTCGAGCTGAAGGACATCCGCATCGTACCGCCGCCGGTACAGGAGCCCTACCCGCCGATCTGGATCGGCGCGCGGGGAGCGAAGGGCATCGAGCGCGCGGCGCGGCTCGGCTGTCACTTCCTCGGCGTCTCGGACCCCGAGGCCCAGCAGCGCTACGACAACGCCCTGCGCGAAGCCGGCCGCGACCCGAAGGACTTCCACGCCGCCCAGCTCCGCTGGTGCTTCGTCGGCGAGAGCCGCGACCGGGCCTGGGACGCCTGCCAGGATCACCTCCACTACATGCTCTCCTGGTACGGCGAGCGTCTCGTCGAGGCCTCCGATTTCAAGGGCGATGAGAACTTCGCAAAGCTCCCCGCTCCGGAGGAGATGCGCGACAGCGATCAGGCCATGCTCGGCCAACCCATGGTCGGTAGCCCCGACGAGATCGCCCAGGAGATCCTCTCCTTCACCGCCGGCGTCCGCACCACCCACCTGGTGCTGGGTATGCACTTCCCGGGCATCGCTCCTTCGGTGGCGCAGCGCTCGATGGAGCTCTTCGCCAAAGAGGTGATGCCCGCGATCCGGTAGACCCCCGCGACGACGAACGGGCGGCGTGTTGCACGCCGCCCGTTTGCGTTGGGTGTCGCGATCGGGGTCTACAGACCCTTGACGAAGGGCCCGACCTCTTCGGCGAACATACGCATGCTCTTCTCGACGTAGTCGAAGGGCAGGCTCTGGAAGCTGAAGACGCCGTTCACCTCGAACTCGCCGATGAGCTCGTGGCGCTCCTGGAGCTTGTCCTTGATGCGCGCGGGGTCGCCCCACAGGTTGGCGTCGAGAAAGCCCTCCATGATGGCGTCCTGACCCATCTCGTTCATGGTCTCGGCCGCCTTGGCGTAGTGGAGGTAGGACCCGCCGGTTTCCTCGAAGTGCTTTGCGTCGAGCATTTCGTAGTGGTCGAAGACGCTCAGCAGGTAGCCGACGATGCGCTCGCGGGCGAGCTCCTCGGCGCGGCCGATGTCCGGGTCGCAGATCGCGAAATCGACGATCGAGATCGGCGGGGCCTCCTTGCCTCCTTGCTTGGCGAGGAAGTCGGCCCGGTACTGGTTGAGCTGGTCGACCTGGGTCTCCCAGGGGAACTGGGAGAACATCATCGCGCCGAGGCCGAGCTCCGCCGCCACCTCGAAGGAGTCGGGCGACATGCACACCATGTAGCGGCGCCCCTCGAAGCTCTCGAGCTTGCGAGGCCGCACCTCGACCCGCGGCTGCGGGTAGAACTTGCCGCTGCCCTCGACAAAGCCCTCTTCGAGACCGCGCACGATCATCTCGGCGGCCTCGTTGAAGCGCTCGCGGGCCTCGCTCATATCCTGGCGGAACCCCGAGTACTCGCGGCGCGAGAGCCCGCGACCCAACCCCAGCACGGCGCGCCCGTCGGAGAAGTGGTCGAGCATGATCATCTTCTCGACGACCCGCAGCGGATCGTTCCAGGGCACGATGACCGCGCCGGTGCCCAGCTTCAGCGTGCTCGTCTTGGCGGCGACGTAGCTCAGGTACTGCATGTTGTCGGGGCAGATCGAGTAGTCGCGGAAGTGGTGCTCGACGGGCCAGATGATGTCGAAGCCCATCGCCTCGGCCTCGATCGCGAGCCGGGTCTCCTGCTTGAACATCGCGCGGTCGTCGTAGTCTTCGTGGTTCTGGATCACGAGCTGGATACCGAGGTTCATTCGGGCACTCCCTTGCCAGTGGCGGTGGGGGGGGAAACGCAGCCAAGGGTAGCCCACGCCACCTGCGGCGACGCGAAGCGAGCCCGAGGCCTTCCCGGCACTCAGGAGGTGGGCGGTGCCGCGCCCTCGCCGTGGATGTAGCGGTGCAGGTGGTCGATCTCGCTGGCCTGGGAGCTGATCACCGCGTGGACCACGTCGCCGATCGACACCAGGCCCACCACGCGACCGCCCTCCTCGACGACGAGGTGGCGCACCCGCTTGCCGGTCATCCGGGTCATCGCCTCGTCGACCCGCTGCTCCGGGCTGACCCGCTGGACGCGGCGGTCCATCACCTCGCCGACCCGGGTGCGGGTCTCGTCGCCCCCGGTGCGAGCGGCCCAGCGTACGAAGTCGCGCTCGGTGAGGATCCCGAGGAGCTCCTGGCCTTCGAACACCAGGAGGGACCCGATGTTGCGGTCCGCCATGGCGCGGAGGCCGTCCGCGAGCGTGGCCTCGGCACCCACCGTGTGGAGGGCATAGCCCTTGTGGTCGAGAATGTTCCGGATCAGTTCCACCGCTCTTCCCTCCCCTCGGGAATGCCCCCAGCGGTTTGCGAGCGATTCCCGAAACGATTCTAATCGATTTAAATCATTTCCCGCATCTATCGAATCTTTTCCGGGTCCAGTACCCTCTTCTGCCGCAATCGACCGGGGACCGCAGGAGCGGAATCGAGCCTCTCCCGGCAAGACACCCGCAGCGGGGCAGCAGGAGTTCGATGGCAGCGCGAGACGGGCAACGGATCGACGGCGTCTACCACTTCGCGTGTGAGGTCTGCGGGACCGGCACCACCGCGCGACGCGCCCACGCGCGCACCTGCTCCCCGAGCTGCGCGGCGACCCTGCGGCAACGAGATCCTGTGGTTCGCCCCGCGGACGGCGCCCGCTTCTACGTGAGCCAGCGCAAGCTCGAGTCCGCTCTCGTGGCGCTTCGGGAGTCGCCTGCCGAGAGCGTGGAGCTGGTGGTCGGGGTCGACGCGGGAAAGAACGACGCCGGAATGGGTCGATTGCGCGTAGAATCCAAAGGCGCGGAAGGGGGGCTGATCTTCCAGCTGGAGGCCCCCTACAGCCCCTTCGACGAGTAGGAGACCGGGATGAAGGTCAAGCACTTCGTGTGGGCGAGCGAGCGACCCCCCGTCGAGGATCTTCTGCACCGGACGCTCGAGAACAACGGCTGGGCGGTCCATCCCTGGCGCGACCCCTGCGATCGCACCTACCGACCGCACGCCCACGCCGTCGACGAGAGCCTGTGGATGGTGGCGGGCGAGATGGAGGTCATCATCGCCGAGCGGGTGTACCACCTGCGCCCCGGCGACCGGCTGCTGCTGCCCGCGGAGACGGTGCGCAGCGCACGGGTCGGTCCGGAAGGCGCCAACTACCTGATCGGCCGCCGCTGGGTGCACTGAGACGAGCCGGGTCGGATTCCCGACGCGCTCGCGAGGTACGGGTGGAGCTATTCTCGCCCGCCCATGACCACCGACGTCCGCGCCATCGCGACCGACCTCGACGGCACGCTGCTCGGCGCCGACGGCGAGCTGAGCGAGCGCAACCGCGACGCGCTGCTGGCGGCGCGGGACGCGGGTCTCGAGGTGATCCTCGCCACGGCCCGTTGGTACCGGCTGGCGCTGCCGGTCGCCGATTCCCTCGGGCTCCAGGGTCCGCTGATCGCGTGCCAGGGCGCCGAGGTCCGGCTGATCGGCGAGGGCACCGACCTGCTCGACCTGCGTCTGCCCGCGGCGTTCGCCGACGAGCTCTTCTCGCTGTGCGACGCGATGCGGTGTCTCGCGTGGATCCCCTTCGGCGAGGAGGTGTTGATGAAGGGTGAGGGCGCCGTGCCCAACATTCCCGACGGCGTTCGGCAGGTCCCCTCCCTCGCCCGGGCCGCGCGGGAGGCCCCGCGCATCGCCCTCGTCCAAGGGAGCGCGATCTGCCGAGCGATCCAGGCCGAGCTCGAGCCGCGTTGGGCGGGTCGCGTCCAGTTCGCCGCGTCGATCTCGAGCCGGGGCAAGACCGTCCTGACGCTCGCCAGCGCCGAGGTCAACAAGGGAGCGGCACTCGCTCGGGCCTGCGACGCCCTCGGTCTCGAGCCGGGCCAGGTGGCGGCCTTCGGCGATGCCGAGAACGACATCGAGATGTTCCGCGTGGCGGGGCGCTCCTACGCCATGGGACAGGCCGACGAGAGGGTCAAACGCGCCGCCGATGCGGTCGCGCCCCCGAATACCGAGGACGGGGTCGCCGTAGCCGTCGAGGCGCTACTCGGCGAGTGAGCGCGGTGCCGCTACGCGGCGCGGCCGAGGGATGCGACGGCGTCGCGCATCATGCGTGCGGCCTGATAACGCTCGACCGAGGGGCCGACTTCGAAGGGCTCGCCGATCCGGATCGTCACGGGACCGGGGCGCATCTCCTGGCTCCCCGGCGGCAGCATCTCGAAGAGTCCCTCGAAGTACATCGGCACGATCGGGATCTCCATCTTCTGGGCCAACATCGCGGCGCCCGGACGGAACTTGCTGAGCCGTCCGTTCCGGGTGCGGGTGCCTTCGGGAAAGATCGCGATCGAGTTGCCGTGCTCGATCAACCACTCCGGGTAGCGGAGCACCGCGGCGCCTCCGGCGCGCTGGATCGGAAAGCACCCGAGGAAGAGCGAGCGCCACCAGCCCTGTTTCTGGGGCTCGCGGCGTCCCTTGATGTACCAGCGATCGGCGGCCGAGCCGAAGTAGAGACGGTCGCGAAAACGCGCCGGCACCGCTTCGATGAACGCGAACATGTCGTGGTGACTGGTGTGGTTGGCGATGAACACGGCGGGGCCGTTGAAGCCGTCGAGTTGCTCGCGGCCCTCCACCCGGAAGGGCCGGAAGTACTTGCGCCGATAGCGACCCACGAGGATGGGGCGCATCGCGCGCCGCGCGGCCCGCGCCGGCATCGTGATCTGCCAGCGGTGGGGCCCCGTCGTCTCGGTGGTCTGCGAGAGCAGGCGTTGGAAGAGCTCGAGCCCGATGGCGGGCAGCACCTCGCGCTCCACGTTGCCCCGGCCGGCGTGGCCGGCGCCGAGGAGCTGGGCGGCCGCGTTGTTGGGCAGATCGACGATCGTGCAGAAGTCCCACTCTCCGAGAAGGACGAAGCGCGACACGACGCTCCCACCGGCCTCCGCGACCTCGGTGTCGAGCGACGAGACGCGCACGCGCTCGGCCATCTCCTTGCGGCCGGACGCGGAGAGCCTCGAGAAGATGATGAAGCGCGGCACGCTGGCGATCCCGGCGCTACGCGGGCGGCTCGCTGACGTTGAGGAGCTTCATGAACTCGGGCACCTCCATCGCGGGGAGCGTCGTGATTTCGATCGTGCCGCGGGCGCCGAGCTCGACCGAGATCCTCGCGATCACCTCGTTGCTCGGGGCGCGCACCACGTTCACGAAGTCGTAGCCGCCGAGCACCGCGTACTGGGCGGTGACGTTGGCCCCCATCGCCTCGATCTCGCGGTTCACCTCGGCCAGCCGCTCGGGGCGATCCTTCAGGACCTTGCGGCCTTCGTCGGTCAGCTTGCTGAGGAGGATGTAGGTGGGCATGGGTGCTGTCTCTCCGGCGGCGCCACGGCTGCGGCGACGACCCCCCGAGTCTACGCCGGGCGCCCGCGCGCATCACTCCGTGCACGGGTGGGATATCAACACTTTGCAGTGTGTTGTCACGAGGCGGCGCGGCCTACACTCGGCCTCTCCACGAACCCCTCCCCCGCGGTCGCGCCGGACGCGGCCAGCCCGGTGCAGCGTGCGACAGCTCAGCGGCCACGACGCCTCCTTCGTCTATTTCGACCTCCCCCACGCGCCGATGCACGGCTGCTTTCTGGGCTTGTACGACCCGGCGACCGCTCCGGGCGGCGCGGTCGGGTTCGATTCGGTCGTCGAGCACATCGAGCGCCGGTTGCACCTCGCGGGATGCTTTCGCCAGCGTCTGCTGCGGGTCCCCTTCGACTGGGACCACCCCTACTGGCTCGAGGACGAGCACTTCGACCTCGAGTACCACATGCGGCACATCGCCCTGCCGGGGCCCGGCGACTGGGAGCAGCTGTGTCGCCAGTGCGAGCGGATCCAGGCACGGCCCCTCGACCTCACCAAGCCGCTCTGGGAGCTCTATCTGATCGAGGGACTCGACCGGGTGGAGGGCATCCCGGCGGGCAGCTTCGCCCTCCTCCTCAAGTTCCACCACGCGGCGATCGACGGCGCCTCGGGCGTCGAGATGATCCAGGCGATCCACGATCTGGAACCCGATTCCGAGGTCGAGCCCCCCGAGCGCGAGTGGGAGCCCGAGCCGGAGCCCAGCCCCGCCGAGCTGGTGCTGCGGGCCCAGACCAACGCGTGGATCCGCCCCTTCGAGTACGCCCAGCTCGTAGCCAAGACGCTCCCCGCCATGGGCCGGGTCGGGCGCGGTGTGATGCGCCGCGAGCTCGAGGCCCCGGGCGCCCCGCCGCAGACGCGATTCAACGGCCGGATCACCGGACATCGCAGCTTCGGGGGGATCCGTCTGGCGCTCGAAGAGATCCGCGAGATCAAGACGCGGGTCGAGGGCGCGACGGTCAACGACGCCCTGATCGCCGTGTGCGGCGGCGCGTTGCGCGACTACCTGGGTGCCAAGGGAGAGCTCCCCGATCAATCGCTCCTGGCGATGTTGCCGATCTCGGTGCGAGACGAGGGCGACGACGAAGCCGGGGGGAATCGCGTCTCCGCGATGGTCGTGCCGGTCCACAGCGACATCGAGGACGCGGGCGAGCGTCTGGTCGCCGTGCGGGAGTCGACCCACAAATCGAAGGAGTTCACCAACGCGATCGGTGCCCGGCTGCTGGCGGACCACAACCACTTCCTGCCCGGTGCCCTGATCGGCCAGGCGATGCGTCTCACCGCGAGCTCGGCCCTGGAGCTCCCCGGCGGCCCGAACTACAACGTGGTCATCACCAATGTTCCCGGCCCCCGGGTGCAGCTCCACGTCGCCGGTGCGCGACTGATCACCAACTTCGGCCTCGGGATCCCCCACGACGGAATGGGGTTGATGCACACCATCGGCAGCTACTGTGGCGAGCTCACGATCGGCGCCACCGCGTGCCGGGAGATGATGCCCGACCCGGGTTTCTACGCGAAGTGTCTGCGCCGTTCCTACAAAGCCCTCAAACGGGCAACCGTCGGCTCCAAAAAGCGAAAGCCCAGCGTGTGAAGACCTCGACCACGCACGTCGAAGCGAGCGACGGGCAGCGTCTCTTCGTCTACGAGTGGGCCCCGGATGCGAGCGCGCCTCGCGCGACCGTGCTCCTGTCCCACGGAATGGGCGAGCACGCCGGCCGCTACGTCTGGCTCGCCGAGCAGCTCACCGGGGCGGGCTACCTGGTCGTCGCCCCGGACCAGCGGGGTCACGGTCACACCGCCCGGCGCCTCGGCGACATGGGCCCGGACGGGTGGCTGCGTTGCGTGGAGGATCTTCGCGAGCTCGCGTTGCGCACCGAAGCCGCCGTCCCGGGTGTTCCCCGGGTGCTCCTCGGACACAGCATGGGCTCGCTCCTCGCACGCCAGTTCCTCACCCGCCACGGGAGAACCCTGGACGCCGCCGTGCTCTCCGGGAGCACCGACGGCGGCGGCCTGCAGCTCGCGTTGACCCGCGTGCTCGCGCGTTTCGAGCGCTGGCGGCTCGGCCCGAGCGGCGAGAGCGCGCTGATCCAGCGCGCGCTCTTTGGCCACGCCAACCGACCCTTCGAGCCGGGGCGCACGGGCTTCGAATGGCTCTCCCGCGACCCCGCCCAGGTCGATCGCTACGTCGAAGATCCCCATTGTGGCTTTACGCTGCGGGTGGGAAGCCTCTGCGACATGTTCGACGGCCTGGCCGTGGAGGGCCGCCGCGGCGAGCGGCGCAAGATTCCCCGGGAGCTGCCGATCCTGATCCTGTCCGGGGAGGAGGACCCGATCCACCGCGGGCTGCGCGGCCTGCGGCGGCTCCTCGCGGCGTACGACGCGGCGGGGCTTCGCCGGGTCGACCACCGCTTCTACCCCGGCGGCCGTCACGAGATGTTCAACGAAACGAATCGCAAAGAAGCTGGCTCGGACCTGATCGACTGGCTACAACAGTCCGTGTCGGGCTCCGCCGACTCCGCATATGGGTGACCCGTGGCCACTGACCCCGCCCTGTCCCGCGACGAGATCGCCCAACGGGCGCGACAAGCCGTCGAGACGGCGCTGGCGCGCAACGTCGCCGGACTGCCCCGCACCGAAGACCTCGTCCCGGAGCTGGGGTTCTCGCCGACCCCGCGCGAGCTCGTGTACTCCCGCGACCTGGTCAAGCTCTACCACTACACGCCGGTGTGCGACGAGATCTACCGGGTCCCGTTGCTGCTGGTGATGTCGCTCGTCAGCAAGCCCTACATCTTCGACATCGCCGAAGGGCAGAGCCTGATCGAGTTCCTGATCGGACAGGGCCACGACGTCTACATGATCGACTGGGGTGTGCCGCGACCCGAGCACGCCAAGCTCTCCTTCGCCGACTACATCCTCGACTTCCTGCCCGACTGCGTCGAGCAGGTCTGCGAGGACAGCGGCGAGCCCGACGTCACGATGGTGGGCTACTGCCTGGGCGGGACGATCGCCGCCATGTACGCCGCACTCCATCCCGCGGGGCCGCTCCGCAACCTGGTGTGTCTCACGACGCCCGTGAACAGCGAGGGAATGGAGCTCCAGCGCACCTGGGCCGACCCCGAGCACTTCGACATCGACCGCCTGGTCGACGAGCTGGGAAACGTCCCGCCGGAGCTCGTGGTGTCCTCGATCGAGATGCTGCGACCGCTCCAGCGGGCGTCGAGCCGGATGAAGCTGCTCGACAACGTCGACAACGACGAGTTCGTGAAGGCGCACCTGCGGATCGAGCGCTGGGCGAACGACCAGATCCCCTTCCCGGGCGAGGTTGCCCGTCAGATGCAGAAAGACTTCCTGGTCGGGAACAAGCTCTTCCGGGGCGAGTTCCAGGTGGGTGAGCGCGTGGTCGACCTCGGGGCGATCCGCGCACCCTTTCTCCACGTGCGGGCGCTCCACGACTACCTGGTGCCCGAGGCGTCCTCGCGCGACCTGATCGACCTGGTCTCGAGCGAGGACAAACACGACCTGATGCTCAAGGGCGGCCACGTGAGCCTGATCGCCGGCGGCAACGCTAAATACCGGCTCTGGCCCCAGATCGACGCCTGGCTCGCCGAACGCGCCGTCTGAGCGCGGTCGCGGTCTACTCGATCCCGTAGGCCTCGCGCCGGGCGAGGAAGGCCTCGACCTCGGTCGAGAGGAAGAGCACGTCGTGTTTCTTCCCCGCGCGGTCCTTCACCTCGTCCTTGAGGAGGGCCTCGGGGCGGAACCCGAGCTCTTCGAACACGGTGCGGGCCCCCGTCTGGTCGAGGGTCATCCGGGCCACGACCTTCTCCACGCCGATCGCCATCGCCAGCCCGAAGGCTTCGCGGGTCAACACACGACCGAGCCCGGTGCCGCGCGCCTGGGGCGCCACCAGCACCCGCAGCTCGGCGACGTGCTGGGACCACTCGTGGTCGTTGCGGTGGAGGGTGCTGTACCCGAGCACCCGGGACGCGTTCTCCGCGATGATGCTGTGGATCGCGCCGTTGCGGATGTCGCGCACCCACTTGTCGATGCCTTCCTGTCGGGTGATATCGCGACGCAGGAAGAGCAGATCGTGGTAGGGGAGCTGCTGGGCGAAGTCGAGCATCAGGGGCCCGTCTTCGGGCTCCATCAGACGCAGCGTCACCTCGTCCTTGTTGATTTCGTAGGTCTTCGGAAAATCGTCCAAGAGTTCCTCCAGGGTCCCCAACCGGATTTCGACTTCTTTCATCACTCTCGTCTTTTCAGGCGCTCGGTTAGACAGATTTCGGTGCGAGCCAGGCGTCGAGCTTGGGCCACAATCGGAAGACCGCGTTCCCCCCCGCGACCAGACTCACGTGCCCGCCCTTCAGCACGATCTCGGTCTTGTCTTCGCTTCCGACCAAGCCGAGCAGGTCGCGGGACGCCTCTGCGGGCACGATGTGGTCGTGCTCGGCGGCGACGTGGAGGAAGGGCACGGAGATCGCACCGAGGTCGACGACGTGTGGACCGAGTTTCATTTCGTTGCGGACGAACTTGTTCTCGCGCACGAAGTCGACGACGAACTGCCGCGCCGTCTCCCCCGGGAAGGGGATCTGGTCGGCGGCCCAACGGTCGAGCCGGATGAAGGCCTCGACAAACGCGTCGTCGTCGGCGTGGTCGAGGAGCTTCATCTGCCCGGCCTGCTTCTGGAGCGGACGCAACGCCTGCAGCGAGGCGGTCATCAGCTCGGGCGGGATGTTGCCGAGCTCGTCGATGATCCGATCGAGGTCGAAGTGCTCGGGCGCCGTCCAGGTCTTGTAGAGCGGCATCCCGTCGCTGTTCACCGGCGTGGTAAAGCACACGAGATTCGCGAGGGGCCCGCCGGCGTGGGTGGCGGCGTACATGCACGCGAGCTGCCCGCCCATGCAGTACCCCACCATGGAGAATCGGTCTTCCCCGGTGTCGCGGAGCACCTTGTCGACGCACTCGGGCATGAGATCGAGGACGTAGTCCTCGAGCCGCATCGAGCGGTGCTCGGGGCGCGGCGTTCCCCAGTCGATCGAGTAGACGTCGAAACCGCGGCCGACCAGGAACTCGATGAGGCTCTGCCCCTTGGCGAGATCGAGGATGTAGGAGCGGCTCACCAGCGAGGGGATGATGAGTAGCGGCACCCGGTAGATCTCGTCGCAGGTCGGGCGGTAGTGGAAGAGCTTCAGGGTGCCGCTGGAGTGGACCAGGTCCTTCGGGGTCGACCCGACCTCGAGGTCGAGGTCGACCAGCGGGTCGACCCCCGCACGGCTGCGCTCGATCGCCTTGTCGAGGGCCTGATGCACGGCGCGCGCGACGTTGGCGCCGTCGCTCTCCTGTGTCGCCACGCTCAGGACTCGGGTTCGGCGGGCGGGCGCCGGGTGCGGCGGGGACGCGAGGAGGCCGCGGCGCGGCCAGCTCCGGCTTCCCGGAGGTTGCGCACCTCGACCTGGAGCGCGGCGATGGCGTCCTCGAGCTGCCCGATGCGGTCACCGAGGGCGAGGATGTCCGAGCGCGCGGGCAGGTTCAGGTTGCCCAGGTACTGCGCCATCGAGTCGGTGAACATCCGGTGGGTGTGGAGCGCCTCCTGGAAGTAGCGCCCCATTCCCTTCGCGAAGCGGTCGTCTCCCATGACCTCGGTCATGGTGTCGCTCCAACGTTGCTCGTTCTCCTGGAACCACTCGCGCCACGCGCGGAAGGGATCGGGCATGCGCTTCTCGTCGGTACTCATCGACTCTTCCTTTCTTCGGAGGATTCGTCCTCGTCGCCGCGCTCGCGCGGCGCGGCACCGCCACCCGCGAGGTTCATGAAGCTCTCGAGGGCGTGTCGGTGGGTTTCCAGAAGGGCGATCCAATTGGTGAGAAAGAGGGACCCGGCGGCGGTGAGGCTGTACATCCGGCGGGCCGGGCCGTCCTCGCTGGTATCCCACATCGACGAGACCAGCCCGAGCTTCTCCATCTGCCGCAGGTTCCGGTAGACGGTGCCCGAGTTGTACTCGCCCAGACCGGCCTCGCTCAGCCGGTTCATCAGCTCGTAGCCGCACGCCTGCCAGCCCTTCAAGAGGGCGAGGAGGTTCGCGGTGAGCATATCCCCCGGGGGCTTCCCCTGTTTGGCCATTGGCTCGTCCTCTGTGGGTGCCGGTGGCGTCGTCTCAAGTCTCGGCGTCGGCCATCCGACACTTGACAGGTATATGCGGTTTGCATATACCTGTCAACCATCGATTTCCTTCACACGCGGCTGCGCCGGCGGGCTGCGACCAACCAGAGAGATCATCATGGCAAAAGCGAAGACCACGAAGAGCAAGAAGACCGACGAGAACGAGATCGGCCGCTTCATCGACATCCTGATCGAGAACCAGGGCCGCTTCAACAAGGCGCTGAGCGCCGCCCGCAAGCAGAACGCGAAGATCAACGAGATGGTGACCGAGCAGATCGTGCTCGGGCAGCGCGAAGCCCTCGAGCTCACCAAGAAGGTGGCCACCAACCCGAGCGCCTACTCCGAGAACAGCAAGGCGATGCTCGAGGCCGCCGCCGAGGCGCAGACGCGCTCGCTCGATTTCGCCAAGGAGCTCTACGGCGAGCAGGTGAAGGCCGCCGAAACCCTTCGCGAGTCGATGCAGGCCGCGATGGAGAACAGCCGAGAGGCCGCCGAGGCGGCGATGCAGCTCGGCCGCACCTGGGGTGCCAACAACCCCATCGCCGATGCCTTCCAGAAAGGCATGGAGTCGCTGCGGAGCTAGCGGTCCTCCTCTCTGTGGTTGCAGACGCCGCGGCCGGGTCGCAGGGACTCGGCCGCGGCGTCCCCGTCGAGTCGAGTGCGCCCTTTGACCGATCCCGTTGACGCCACCCCGGGTCTAGGAGACCCGTTCGAGTTCGACGCCGCCGTCGAGCACACGAAGACCCCGCTCTGGCGCGAGGTCCTGTGGCCCGTCGAGTGGATGAGGCTCCGGATGAGCCCCGTCTACTACGGAGCCTGCGTTCCGCGCGGTCAGGGCGAACCGGTGCTCGTGATCCCGGGGTTTCTCTCGAACGACATCGTCATGTTCGAGATGCACCGCTGGCTCTTCCGCATCGGGTACCGCACCCACTTCTCGCGCATCCCCTTCAACACCGATTGCCCAAACGAAACGGCGAAGATGTTGCTCTCTCGGGTGCAGGCGATCCACGAGCGCTCGGGACACAAGGTGCGTCTCGTCGGCCACAGCCTGGGTGGCATGCTCGCGCGCAGCCTGGTGCAACGCGCCCCGGAGCACATCGACCGGGTCGTCACCCTGGGCTCTCCGTTCCGGGAGCTCGTCCGGGCCCATCCCTCGGTGGTGGGTCTGTGGGAGCACCTCAAGGTCGCCAAGGGCGACCTCGTCGGGCGCAACCTCAAGGCCTCGTGCGGCACCGGCCACTGTCTGTGCAGATTCGTCAAACACATGCTCGACCCCGAGGCGAGCGAGGTGCCGCAATTCGCGATCTACTCGCGCAAGGACGGCGTCGCGCACTGGGAGAGCTGCATGGACGAGAACCCGGAGCGCAACGACGAAGTCGACTCCACCCACGTGGGGATGGCCTTCCACCCCCAGGTCTTCCGGGTGCTCGCCGACCGACTCGCCGAACCGATCTGAGGCCGCCGCGGCCGAGGCCCTTCCCATGCAACAGCTCTCCGGACTGGACACCGGCTTCCTCACGATGGAGACGGGGACCACCTTCGGACACGTCTCCTCGCTCACGCTCTTCGACGGGGCGAGCTTCCCGGACGGCGGAGCCTACACGGCGATTCGCGACCACATCGCCGCACGGGTACCGGCGATCCCGCCCTTTCGGCGGCGGCTGGTGGAGGTTCCCTTCGGCCTCGACCTCCCCTACTGGATCCTCGACCCGGACTTCGACCTCGACTTCCACGTGCGGCACATCGCGGTTCCCCCGCCCGGTGGCGACGAGCAGCTCGCGGACCTCACCGCGCGCATCATCGGTCGCCCCCTCGACCGCGCCAAGCCACTCTGGGAGCTCTACGTGATCGAGGGCCTCGCCAGCGGTGACGTCGCGATGCTCTTCAAAATGCACCATGCCACGATCGACGGGAAGTCGAGCATCGAGCTGTGGAACACGCTCCTCGACACCGAACCCGACGCCGCGCCGCTTCCCCCGCCGACCCAGGACGAGGGCGAGCCGGTCCCGCACCCCATGGAGCTGGTGGCGCGGAGCTACGCGTCGATGATGATGCGCCCCGCACACCTGTTGCGGCTCCAACAGGACGCCTTCCAGGCGATGGGGAAGTTCTTTCTCGGGGGCGGAAACGCCGACCCCGCGGCGATGCTCCGGGCGATGCAGGACGCCTGGGGGATCGCGGCGTCCGAGCACCCCGCCCCGCCCGCCGCCGCGGCGCCGGCGACCCCTTTCAACCGGTCGGTCACCGCCCACCGCCGGGTCGCGTGGCGCGATGTCGCGCTCGACGGGCTCAAGACGATCAAACGCACCTACGGCACGACGTTGAACGACGTGGTGATGGCCGTCTGTGGGGGCGGGCTGCGGCGCTACCTCGAGCGACACGACGCGCTCCCCACCCAGCCCCTGATCGCCGTGGTTCCGGTGTCGACGCGCACGGGTGAGGAGGAGGACACCTTCAGCAACCGGGTGTCCACGCTGATGGCCGAGATCGCCACCGACGAGCCCGACCCGGTCCACCGTCTCGAGCGCTGCAGCCGCGCGATGTCCGGGGCGAAGGAGCTCCACGACGCCGTGCCGGCCGATCTCCTGCAGGACTTCGCGCGCTTCGCCCCACCGGCCGTGGCCGCGCAGGCCTCTCGGATGGTGGCCAACCTGCGCCTCGCCGACCGCGTCGATCTCCCGGCGAACGTCGTGATCTCGAACGTCCCGGGACCCCGGGAGACGCTCTACAACGCCGGGGCGGCCCTCAAGGCGATGATCCCGGTCTCGACGGTCGGCGAGGGGATGGGGCTCAACATCACGGTCGTGAGCTACCGCGACCGGCTCGACTTCGGCCTCGTCTCGTGTCGCGAACTCGTTCCCGACCTCTGGGACCTGGCCGACGATCTGGTGGCCGCCTACGACGAGCTCCTCGAGCTCGCGACCGCCCACGGGAGCTCGCAACATGGCTGACGACACCCCTGACCGCGACCTGGCCAAGCTGATGGGGGCGCATCTGTTGGCGCTCTCGAAAGCCACCGCCGTCTACCAGGCGGAGCTCGCCAAGATCTTTCTGCAGATCGAGGACGAGGACGAGAACGGCCAGGAAGCCGCCGGCCCCGCGTATCAGTTCGTCCGCGACCTCGAGAAGCTGGGCCTTACCTCCTCGCTCTTCGACCAGTCACCCGAGGGCACCGCGCGGCGGATGCGGAGCTGGTCGGCGGGCAACGCCGCGCTGATGGAGCGGTGGATCGAGATGATGGGACAGCCGTGGGGGGCGTTCCTGGCCGGCGCGCGCGACGACGACACCGAGGAGTGACCCGCGGCGCTGGCGGTCGGCGAGGCAGAGCCGCGCCGGCCTGGTCGCGGGCGGGGCCTCTTCCGTCGCGAGCAGGGCCTCGGTCGCTCGTGGAGCGGACCCGAGTCGCCGTCCCGAACTCGACCGCACGAAGTTCTTCCGCTCGGTAGGTCGAGTTCTGCTTGTCCCCCCGTCGCGCGCGGGAGTAGCCTGCGGACAGCTCGAAGGGAGATTGCACCGACACGTACCACCTCGGAGGAGCCCATGGACCAGCTCAGCGGACTCGACGCCAGCTTTCTCCATCAGGAGAGCGGCACCAGCTCGGGGCACGTCTCGTTCCTGGCCCTCTACGACGGGCCGAGCTTCGGCCCGGACGGGCCCTACGCCGCGATCCGCGCGCTCCTCGAGCAACGCCTCGACCGCGTCCCCCGGATGCGTCAGCGTCTGGTCGAAATTCCCTTCGATCTCGACCTGCCCTACTGGGTGGACGACCCCGACTTCGACCTCGATTTCCATCTCCGACACGTCGCGGTGCCACCTCCGGGCGACCGGGGCCAGCTCGCAGCGCTGGCGGGCCGGTTGATCGGGCGGCGTCTCGATCGCTCCCGGCCGCTCTGGGAGCTCAACGTGATCGAATCGATCGAGGACGACGAGATCGCGATCCTGCTGAAGACCCACCACGCCGCCGTCGAAGGCGCGACCGGGCGCGAGCTGTTGGGCGTCCTTCTCGACACGAGCCCCGACTTCGACCCCGAGGCCGCGATCGCCGAGCCGCTGGGCGGGGAGCCGATCCCCGACAGCGTCGAGCTGCTCCGCCGCAGCTACACGGCGATGGCGACGAGTCCTCAGCGTCTGGTCCGTGCCCAGCAGAACGCGCTGCGCAGCGTGGGAGAGCTCTTCCTGGGCTTCGGCCGGACCTTCGACGTCTCGCCCTTCGCCGAGCTTCGCAGCGCGATCGGACTGGCCGACGCGGAGCGCGCGGGGGTGCGGGTGCCGCCGGCGCCGTCACCCCGCGCGCCCTTCAACGCCCCGACCACTGCGCACCGACGCATCGCGTGGCGCTCGGTCCCGCTCCGGGAGATCAAAGCGGTCAAGCACAGCGCCGAGACCACCTTCCACGATGTCGTGGTGGCGGTGTGCGCCGGGGGACTGCGCCGCTATCTGCTGCGTCACGACGCGTTGCCGGCGGCGTCGCTGGTGGCCCTCGTGCCGATCGCCGTACGCCGCGAGAACGCGGCGGCTCCCCTCGCGAGTCGCGTGTCGGCGGCGGTGGTGAAGATCGCGACCCACGAAGACGACCCCGCACGGCGGCTGGCCGAGGTGCACGACGCCCTCGCCAACGCCCACGAGCACCAGCAGGCGATCCCCGCGGCGGAGGTCATCGAGCGCTTCGAGGAGTTCTCGACGCCCGCGGTCGCCGCCCAGGCCTCGCGGATGGTGGCGAGCGTGCGTGTGGCCGACCGCGAGCACCCGCCTTTCAACCTGGCGATCACCAATGTCGCCGGCCCCCGCGATCCGCTCTACACCGCCGGTGGGCGGCTCAAAGCGCTGCTCCCCGCGCTGCCCGTGAGCGACGGGATGGGGCTCAACATGAACGTCGTGAGCTACAGCGACCGCCTCGACTTCTGTCTGGTGGCGTGCCGCGAGCTCGTCCCGGACCTCGAAGCGCTGGCGGAAGACCTGGTCAAGGAGCTCGAGGCGCTGGCCGCGCGACCCAAGAGTCCTCGCAAACGACGCCCCGGGCGGCTGCGACAGTCGCGGCCGCTCGCAACCTAGGAGCCTTCGCTCCCGAGGGACCCGGCGCCTTCGGGCCGGTACAGCGCCAGCCGATCGGCGACCACCGCGAGCACTGCGGGGTTGAAGCCCATTCCCATGTGGCTGCAGTCGACCTCGACGTTCTCGGTGCCGGACCCTTCGGGGTCGATGCAGGCGCGCCACGCGGCGATCCCGTCGCTGCGGCTGTAGATCGCCGTGGCGGGCATCGGGAGTGGCGCGCCGTAGCTGTTGAGACGTGCGCGGGCGTCGTCGGGAAGGGCGGACCCGCCGTTCACCGCCTGATAGATCCAGCGGAAATCGTGGCCTCCCCGTTCGCCGTGGAAGGGACTGCCAATCGTGAGCACGTGGCGGACCCAGGCTGGACGTTCGAGGGCGAGGAAGCGCGCGTAGACGCCACCCAGGCTCCAGCCCACGAGACTCAACGCTTCTCCCGCCTCGCCGTGGACAGCTTCGAGGCGGGTGAGGAGCTTGGCCTCGATCGCCGGGGGCATCTCGGTGTTGAGCCCTCCCTGCCAGCCGTAGACGGCGTAGCCGAGACGTTCGAGGAGGGCACGCAACACGAGCGTGGAGACGTCGTCGGAGATGTAGCCCGGCAGCACCAGCACCGGGTGTCCGTCGCCGCGAGGCGCCCGAAGCAACCCGGGGAGGGCCCAGGAGAGCTGCGCAGCCTCGAAGATCGCGCGCGGGGCTTCGAAGAGGAGCATCCGCGGGTTGACGGGAGCCGGCGGGCGTTCGCCGTGGGCTGCGGAGCCCCGCGTCACTCGTTGCCGACTTCGCGCTCGAAGGCTTCTCCGAGCTTGGCGATCGCCTGCTCGCGCAGCTTCGGGATGTGACGGGTCGGGAAGAGATCGTCGCTCGGCGCGTAATCCCGCAACACCTGACGCGCGAGCGTCACCTTGTGCACCTCGGTGGGTCCGTCGGCGAGCCCCATGTGGAACGAGTCGATCACCTGCTCCGCGAAGGGCATCTCGTTCGACGCCCCGAGCGAGCCGTGGAGCTGGAGCGCCCGCGACGCCACGTCGTGATACACCTTGGGCATCAGCGCCTTGATCGCCGCGATGTCCTTGCGGACCTTCATGTAGTCCTTGTACTTGTCGATCCGCCACGCCGTGCGCAGGACGATCAGCCGGAACTGCTCGATCTCCATCCACGAGTCGGCGATCTTCTCCTGCACCATCTGCTTGTTGGCCAGCACCTCGCCCTGGGTGAAGCGAGAGAGCGCGCGCTCACACATCATGTCGAAGGTACGGCTCACCTTGGCGATGGTGCGCATCGCGTGGTGGATCCGTCCCCCGCCGAGCCGCGTCTGGGCGACGACGAATCCCTGCCCCACCTCGCCGAGCAGGTGATCGGCGGGCACCCGGACGTCCTCGTAGCGGATGTAGCCGTGCGCGCCCTCCTCCTCGGTGTCGAGACCCACCGCGACGTTGCGCAGGATGTTCACACCGGGCGTGTCGGTGGGGACGATGAACATCGAGCAACGCTCGTAGGGCGGCGCCTCCGGATCGGTCACCGCCATCACGATCAAGAACGAGGCCCAGCGGGCGTTCGACGAGAACCACTTCTCGCCGTTCAACACCCATTCGTCACCCCGCCGCTCGGCGCGACAGGTGAAGACCTTGGGATCCGCCCCGCCGTGGGGCTCGGTCATCGAGTAGCAGGAGACGATCTCGTTGTTGAGGAGCGGCTGCAGATAGCGCTCCTTGTGGGCGTCGGTGCCGTAGTGGGCGAGGATCTCGGCGTTGCCGGTGTCGGGGGCCTGACAGCCGAAGACGACCGGGCCAAAGCGCGTGCGGCCGAGGGTCTCGTTCATCAGCGCGAGCTTGAGCTGGCCGTAGCCCGGGCCGCCGAGCTCGGGGCCCAGGTGACACGCCCAGAGCTTGCGGCGCTTGACCTCGTCCTGGAGGGGTCGGACGAGCTCCTGGTTCTTGGGGTTCTGGACGTCGTAGGGGCTCCCCAGGAGGAAGTCGAGGGGCTCCACCTCGTTCGTCACGAAGTCGCTGATCCAGTCGAGCTCCTTCTGGAACTCGGCGTCGGTTTCGAAATCCCAGGCCACGGTCACCCTCCTCGCTGCGCTCGATTGCGAAGCGGGAGGGTACCGCGCTTTGGGAAGCCTGCGGCGGGACGACGCCCCGGCTCAGCTCACTCGTAGTCGAATCCGGGGAACCAGTCCGCGCGACCCTCGGGCGTGAGATCCATGTAGTTCCACACCGGCGAGAGGAGATCCATCCCGCGGCCCATGTCGCCCATCATCGCGCTCTGCGAGTAGAAGTGGGTCACCTGGCCGTCCGCCCCGCGCTCGAAGACCGAGACCCCCGGGATCTGCGATCCGTCGGGTGTCTCGAAGCCGAGGTCGGCCTTGAGGCTCGTGGTGCCGGCGGACACCACCCGCAGGTTGTTCCAGCCGCGCTCGTCGGCGAAGGCCTGGAACGCGGTGGGGTCGCCGGCGACGAGCACGGCGAAGTTCATGTGCTGGCGCAGGTGCTTCATGGCGCCGTTGTACCCGTCGGCCCACATCGAGCACATCGGGCACGCGTTCTCCTGCTTCTTGCCGTACATGAACTGCATCAGCACCAACGGCTGGTCGGGGTTCTCGAAGAGCTCCGAGAGCCTCACGTCGACCGTCTTGCCGCCGCGCACCTCCCGGAAGACGAGGTCGTCGACGGCATGGTCGCGGGGCAGGGTGCGTCGCAACGCGGCGACCCGCTCGCGCTGCTCGCGGAGCGCGACCTCCGCCTCCTGCAGCTCGTCGCGGATCTTTTTGTACTCGGGGGACTCGTCGGCGAAACGGGCCATCGTCATTGGGTCGTACCTCCGGTGAGTTGGTCGTCGAGCTTCGCGGCGATCGTGGACCAGCCCTGCTCGTGGTTGTCGTACCAGGTCGTGATGTCCTCGTGGACGAGGCGGAGGCGGGTCTTGCCTTCACCGGCGGGATCGAGAGACACCGTCACCCGGGTCTCGCGCTCTCCCTCGGGTGCCCACGACGACACCCACGTGAAGGCGAGCCGCTTGGGTGCGTCGATCTCGAGGTACTCGCCCGTATGTGCGTAGTCGCCCTCCTCGCCGTGCATCACGATGCGATAGCTGCCACCCACGCGGAAATCGGTCTCGACGCTCGCGTGCGAGATCGTCTCCCCGGGGCACATCCACTGGCTCAGGCTGTCGGCGTCGCCCCACGCGGCGAACACGTCTTCGACCGACGCGGCGATCAGCCGCTCGACGACGATGGGGTCTCGTCTCTCGGAACTCATGGCTTGCTCTCTCCCCGGGGAGCCGCGCTCCCCTTCTTGTTGCGTTCCAACAGGCGCTCGAGGGCGTCGATGCGACCCTCCCAGAACTCCCGGTAGTGCGAGGTCCAGTCGCTGGCCTCGCGCAACGGCTCGGCGCGCAGGTGCAACCGGTGCTCGCGTCCTCGCACCTCGCGCTCCACCAGCCCGGCCCGCTCGAGGACCTGCACGTGTTTGGAGATCCCGTTGAGGGACATCTCGAAGGGCGCCGCGACCTCTCCCACCGTCGCCGATCCCTCGGCCAGCCGGGCGAGGATGGCCCGACGGGTCGGATCCGAGAGCGCGGAGAAGGTGCGGTCGAGGCCCTGTAAATCATCAACCATATGGTTGAATAATACGAAGCCCGCCGCCGAGCGTCAAGAGGACGCCTCAGCCGCCCCCCGTCGCATCCTCCAGCAGCGCCTTCACCGGCACCCGCGCGCGGAGGCGCGCGCACAGCAGGAAGGTGCCGCCGAGCTTGCGGTGGAGGAAGAGGGTCTCCGGGGGCGGGGGCTGGAGGAAGCCGCGGCGGAAGGCGAGATCGGCGCTGAGCTCGCGCATTCTGGCGGGGAGATCGGTGGCACCGAAGTCGTAGCGGCCTTCGGCAGAGAGGGGCTCGCAGCCCATCTGGAGCAGCTCGAGCAGGCCCTCGACGCGATCGCTGCGCTCGCCGGGCTCGAAGAACCCGATCGCGAGGGCGGCCTCGCGGAGGGTGTCGGCGTCGTGGGCCGCGCCGGCGCGGAAGAGCGTGCGGTAGTGGTCCGAGACGCGCTCGGAGACCTCGCGGGTCGCGCCCATGTCGAGGAGACCCACCTTTTCCTCGGCGGCCATCCAGAAATAGTTCGCGAAGTTGGGGTCGGACTGCACGAGGCGGAACTCGAAGAGCTCGCGAAACAGGAGCTGGTAGAGCAGCGTCCCCACGCGGTCGCGGAGCTCCTGGGGGTGGTCGGGCCCACAGACGTCCTCGAGGGGGACGCCCCGGAGCCGGTCCATCGCGAGCACACGGCGGGTCGTGAGGTCGGCGTGGACGCGGGGCACGACGAGACCGCCGTGGCCGGCGACACAAGCGCCGTAGCGACGCAAGCGCTCGGCCTCGCCGAGGTAGTCGGCCTCGTCGCGGAGCTGGGTCTTCGCCTCGTCGAGAACGCCGCTCAGGTCGAGCTCCGCCGGGAGCAGCCGGGCCAAGCGCAGGGCGCTGGCCAGGTTGTCGACGTCGGCCTCGACGCTCTCCGCTACTCCCGGGTACTGGATCTTGAGCGCCAGGTCGCGGCCGTCGGTCGCGGTGGCGGCGTGGACCTGACCGATCGAGGCGGCCGCCACCGGCTCGAAGTCGAATTCGCGGAAGCGGCTCGCCCAATCGGGGCCGTATTCGGCCACCAGACAGCGTTCGAGCTGGTCGTGGGGCATGGCGTCGGCGTCCGAGCGCAGGATCGACAGGGCTTCGGCGACCTCCGGGGGGAGGAAGTCGTCCCCTTCCATCGAGAGCAGCTGGCCGAGCTTCATCGCGGCGCCGCGAAGCTGGGAGAGACGCCGCGCGAAGCGCTGGGCGTTGCCCTGGGTGAGGAAGGAGCTTCCCGGGGACGCCTCGCTCCCACCGAGACGACGCGCCTTCTCGACCAGGCCGCCCACCGCCGCCTCGCCGGCCATCCACCCGATGCGTGTGAGACGCTCGACGCGACCGGCGGGTACCCGGGAACGGCGTCGGTCGCGTGTCTCGTCCGCTTCGCTCACGCGCCGAGTGTATGGGCGCGCAGGGGTCGCGTCGAACGCGACGGGTGACGCGGTTCGCAACCGAGAGCGCCCCGCCAGCGGTGGCTGGCGGGGCGCCGGATCTGCCGCAGCAGAAGTCTCTGGGCCCGGTCCTAGCGACCCTGGCTCAGGTAGTTCACGTCCAGGACCTTCTTCAGGTAGGACAGCTTTTGCGGGGCGTAGTTGTGACCCTGGCACGGGAAGAGCGTCCCGCGGCCGTTCTGCTTGTCGATCACGTTGATGCCCGCGAAGGCCGCGATGCGCAGACCGCGGTGGTCCTGCGAAGGCGTGCCCTGGTGCTGCTGGTAGAAGACCTCGTCTTCGCTCCAGATCTTGCTGAGCTGCCACACCTTCCAGAGCTCGTCCGCCCGATCGTACGACTCGGCGTAGCCGCAGTCACCCATGTTCTTGTCCGTGAAGATGTACTTCCGGTTGTAGGGGTGATCGGGCTGGAAGGACGGGAGCTGCTCGATCACGTGCATGTCGCGGAGCTCCCAGCGGTCGAGCGAGGCCCAGCCGTTGGGGCCGTAGTACTTGGCGTAGGGGAACTTCGAGCGCGGGATCCAGAGGATGCGCGCCGAGCCCACGTAGCGCCATTCGTGCTCGAGGGGACGACCGGCGAAGCCGTAGAAGTCCTCGATGGTGTGGTCGGTCCCGAGTAGGGAGTCCGACTTCACCTCGACCGAGATGCGGCGCACGCGGCGCAGGTTCGGAATGTAGGCCCAAGAGTCGTCGGTCTTGCGCGGGTCCGTGTAGCGCAGGATCAGGAAGGCGGTGCCGCGGATGTCGAAGGGCTCGTCGAACGCGGTGAGCTCGCGGTACTCGGTGCCGTCGGCCCAGCTTCCCTTCATCCGGTAGTCCTGGTCCGCCAGGTCGGCGCGGAAGTTGAAGTAGGAGCGGACGTAGTTGCCCCAGAGGATCCGCGGGAAGGTCCCGCCGCCCTGGAACATGTCGTCGTAGCCCTTCTCGATCTGACCGGAGGTGTCGTGCTGACCGCCCTCGCGCACCCAGGTGCCGTAGAACCGGGTCAGTGCCAGACCCTGGGCCTGCCAGCGGAAGTTGAAGTTCCAGATCGCGCGGTAGCCGTCGCCGTTCTCCATCGGCGCCGACTCGGGCGAGAACTTCGAGTCGTCGAAGGGCTGGCCCGCGACGAAGTTCTCGATCGCGCCGTCTTCCGCGAGCCGGACCTGACCCTGGTGCTGCAGGGTCGCCTGCTTGTAGGCGTCGGCCGGGGACAGATCGGACGTCTCCCCGATCTCCACCTGCATCCCGTCGAAGATCATGATGTCCTGGTACGCGGGCGGAACGAAGGCCCGGATCTTGTCCGAGTCCGCGTAGGTGATGACGTCGCCGGCTTTGAACTCCGGGGTCGCCGACTGGTTGGCAGCCATCCAGTCCAAGGTCACGTCGGGTCCGACGGCGCTCGCGGTAATCGGCAAGGCGATCGCGAGGGCCGCGGCGGTCGCAATAAAGCTCTTCCGCATGCCTCTAAGGTCCTTTGTTGGTTGGGAAATTCCCTGGGGTCGGGCGGCCCAGCACCAACCGAGGAACTGAGCGTCCGAGATCCTGCCACCCTAATACGTCACAGACAACGCCTTAGCTTGCCGCGCAGGGCGTTTTTCGACATCTGGGTGACGTTTGTCCCCGAGGGGAGTTCCGGCTGTGGGAGTCGGCTAGGCCGCGCTCTTCTTGGAGGCCTCGTGCTGCTGCTGGATCCGCCGCAGCTCCTCCCAGCCCAGGTAGCCCACGAAGCTGTCGTCGTCGTAGAAGAGGACGGGGCCGTCGCACAGGAAGAGGTACTCGGTGTCCTCGAGGGCCGTGGTCGCGCCGTGGATCATCCCATTGCGTTCGTAGACGTAGTCGCCCGTCTCGAGCACGCCGTCGCGCACCTGGAGCTTGCCGTAGAGGACGAAGGTATGGGCGGCGCTCAGGTGCTTGTGCTGGGGCGCGACATAGCCCTTCAGCCACTTGAAATGGCAGAGCCAGCGCCCGCTCTCGGCGTCGGTCCACAGCACCTTCAGAAAGGCGCGCTCGGGGTCCCCTTCCTGGGGGATCCAGTCCATGTCCTTGGACTTCACGAGTGTGTCCATCAGCTCGGGATTGATCGGCGAAATGTCTTGGGGAAGGGCCATGATGGGGCCTCCTTGGTGGTTCGGGTCGCGGAGTCGATCCTGCGCGGTGCCTAGGGCGCCGCGTCGGGGCTGTTCGAGGCCGAGGGGAAGGCGTCCATGTTGAGGTCTTTGCGGTAGCGTCGCGTCGACTTCTCGTAGATCGCGTCGAGGGCGATGCCACAGCCGTTCGCGATGCGGTCCATCATCTGGAAGTTCGCGGCCACCGCCGCGGTGTCGGCGACCGCGGCCGCCCCCAACGCCGAGGCCAGAGCATCCCGCGTCGCCGCCAGCCGCTCGCGGTCCTGGCCGAGCACGGCCTCGGAGAACGCGACGAGCTCGGTACCGTGGGGAACGCCGCTCTCGAAGCCGGTCTTCCCGATCGCGCGGAGATCCGCCTCGAAGCCGAAGTGCCGTGAGCTCGCCCGGAGCATCATCGCGTGCGAGGTCGTTCAGTAGAAGCACTCGTTCAAGGCGGAGACGCGCCCGGCGACGAGCTCGATCTGCGTCCGGTCGAGGGCGCGGCCGGCGGGCTCGGCGAGGTCCTCGATCACGGAGACGTGGACGTACTGGGTGCCCGCCACCCGCATCCACGCGTCGATCTCGGCGGGCA
>JANQRO010000339.1 GCA_028284525.1 Myxococcota bacterium
TCCTCGGCCGGGGAGGCCGGGGCCCGCCACGCGTCGGGCCCGCCACGCCGCGCCGGTCGTCCCGCTCGAACGGCGGTGCGGGCGCCGACCGCTCGGCGCCCGCGTCTAGAAGGACCCCATGGACGATTCCAGCTCCGTCTTCCGGCTCGCCGTCGGTCTGATCCTCTCGGGCGACGCCGACCTCGCCGAAGTGGTGGGCCTCTCCCTGCGCGTGAGCCTGACCGCGGTCGCCATCTCGTGCGCGCTGGGCTTTCCCTTGGGCGCTGCCGTCGGGTCGCTGCGCTTCCGCGGCCGCGGCGCGGTGGTGGTGGCGCTCAACGCGCTGATGGGGCTACCGCCGGTGGTCGTCGGGCTCGCGGTCTATCTGTTGCTGTCCAACGCCGGGCCCCTCGGCCCGCTGCGTCTCCTCTACACCCCGACGGCGATGATCATCGCCCAGACGATCCTCGTGACCCCGATCGTCGCCGCACTCACCCGCCAGGTCCTGGAAGATCTGCACAGCGAGTACGACGAATCGCTGCGCTCCCTCGGCGTGGGACGGGTCGCCACCGCGGCCACCTTGATCTGGGAGGGCCGCTACCGGCTCCTCACGGTGGCCCTCGCGGGCTTCGGCCGCGCGATCGCGGAGGTGGGTGCCGTGATCATCGTCGGGGGCAACATCAACCACGTGACGCGGGTGATGACGACGGCCATCGCCCTCGAGACCTCGAAGGGCGACCTCGGCCTCGCCTTTGCCCTGGGCATCCTGCTCGTCGGGCTCGCCACCGCGGTCAATCTGTGTGTGATGGCGTTGCGCCGGGTCGGCGACCAGGCGGCCCATGCCTGAGACGCGCCCGGAGTCGCTTCCCCTCGAGATGATCGGCGTGAGCGTCGAGCTCGGCGGGGAGCGTCTGGTGGATGGGGTGAGTCTGCGGCTCGAGGGCGGCCCGCGCTGCGTCGTGCTCGGCCCCAACGGCGCGGGCAAGAGCCTGCTGCTGCGGCTCCTCCACGGGCTCGCGGAACCCAGCGCGGGGGAGGTGCGCTGCGCCGGCCGGCCGCTCGACCGCCGTGGGCGCGCCCGGCAGGCCATGGTGTTCCAGACGCCCGTGCTCCTGCGCCGCAACGTCGTCGGCAACCTCCGCTACGCGCTGCGCAGCCGGGGCGTGCGCGGCGAGGCGCTGCAGGAGCGCTGCGCGCACTGGATCGCCAAGGCCGACCTGGCGGCGGTGGCCGCCCGCCCGGCGCGGGTCCTCTCCGGCGGCGAACAGCAGCGGCTCGCCCTCGCGCGGGCGCTCTGTCTCGAACCCGAGGTGCTCTTTCTCGACGAGCCCACTGCGAGTCTCGACCCCGCCTCGATCATCGCCGTCGAAGCGATGATCGACGACGCCCACGCCGCGGGCACCAAGGTGGTCCTGGTGACCCACGACATCGGTCAGGCCCGGCGTCTCGCCGACGAGGTCGTCTTCCTCCACGCCGGGCGGCTCGAGGCCCACGCCCCGGCGGATCGCTTCTTTCGGGATCCGGGCAGCGAACACGCCCGGGCCTTTCTCGACGGAAAGGTCGTCGTATGAGCCGGTGTCGGGTGCTCCTCCTGGTCCTCGCGGCGATCGGGGTCGCGGCTGCGATGACGCCGGCGCGCGCCGACGATGCGCCCTTCATCATCCTCCAGTCGACGACCTCCACCCAGAACTCGGGGCTTCTCGACTACCTGCTCCCGGTGTTCCGCGAGCGAAGCGGGATCGAGGTGCGTCCGGTGATCGTCGGCACGGGCCAGGCGCTGCGCAACGGGCGCAACGGCGACGGCGACGTGGTCCTGGTGCACGCCCGCGACGCCGAGGACGCCTTCGTCGCCGCCGGCTACGGGGTGAGACGCTACGACGTGATGTACAACGACTTCGTGATCGTGGGCCCCGGCGCCGACCCCGCCCGCGCCGCCGACGCGTCGACCGCGGCGGACGCCCTCGCGGCGATCGCAAACGCGGGGCGGCCCTTCGCCTCCCGCGGCGACGACAGCGGTACCCATCGCAAGGAGCTCAAGCTCTGGGCCAGCGCGGGGATCGACGTCGAGGCCGCGAGCGGCGGCTGGTACCGCGAGACCGGCTCGGGGATGGGCGCCACCTTGAACACCGCGATCGGGATGGATGCCTACGCGCTCACCGACCGCGGCACGTGGATCAGCTTTCGCAACAAGGGGAGCCATCGCGTCGTCTTCGAAGGTGATCCGCCCCTCCACAACCCCTACGGCGTGATCCTCGTGAACCCGGAGCGTCACCCGCGTGTGCGCGCCGCCGAGGGGCAGCGCTTCATCGACTGGCTCGTGAGCGAGGAGGGGCAGCGTCTGATCGGCGCCTTCCGGATCGGAGGCCAGCAGCTCTTTTTTCCCAACGCCACCGTGGAGGCCCGACCCTGATGCTGGAGCAGACCCCCCTCGACCTCTCCCGGGTCTTCGAACTGCGCTTCCGCGATACCGACGTCTTCGAGGGCGACAGCCCGGCCTACGGCTGGGGCGCCACCTACGGCGGTCTCCTCGTCGCGCAGGCGCAGTGGGCCGCCACACAGACCGTCCCGGAGGAGCTCCAGATCCACTCGCTCCACGCCTACTTCGTGCGGGCGGGGAGCGTCCTCGAACCGGTCCGCTACCGGGTCGAGCGGGTGCGCGACGGGCGTTCGTTCTGCACACGGCGGGTCACCGCGACCCAATCGGTGGGGGAGATGCTCTCGGTCAGCTGCTCCTTCCACGTCGACGAGCCGGGGCCCTCGTGGCAGGAATCCGACCTGCCGACCGATCTCCCGGATCCGGACGCCGTCGAGGGACACTGGGACGCGGGGCTCGACCGGCGTGACGCGGTGTTCGAAAACGAGCCGCCCCGGGTCGCCACCTGGCTGCGTTATCCCGACGCCCTCGGTGACGACCCCCGGCTCCACGCCTGTGCACTCAGCTACCTCTCCGACCTGAATCCGATCGATGCCGGTGTGGCCGCGCACCCGACTCCCCCGGCGGACGGCCAGTGGAGCGACGCCCATGTGTGTCTGAGTCTCGACCACGCGGTGTGGTTTCACCGGCCGACCCGCGGCGACGAGTGGGTGCTCCTCGAGTCGGTCGGCCGACGCTGCTCGAGCACGCGGGTCTTCGCGACCTCGAAAGTCTACGCCCAAAGCGGCGAGCACGTCGCGACGATCGCCCAGGAAGGGCTCTTCCGCGCGCGCTGAGCCGTGCGGCGCGAGAGGTCACGACCGTCGCGCCCACTGCGTTGATCGCGTACGCCGCCAGTGGATCCCCGGCTCGTTCCGCTCCTAGGCGCGCTCCAGCGCCGCGACCAGGGGCGCCGCCGCCTTGTCCGCGATGGCGCGCATCTCGTCGTCGGTTCGGTCCTGGATCGGGTGGGAGACGAGCACCGAGGCCACGTCGGCCCCGAGGGCCTTGGCCTGGCGCTCGGCGCCGTCTTCGAACTCCACCGTCGCGACGAACACCGAGGGGATTCCGCGGGCTTCGAGATCCGCCGTGTCGTGCACACTGCACGACGTGCAGCTGCCTCAATCGGCCAGCGCCTCGACCACCGCGTCACACTGCACCGCGATCTCGTGGCGCAGGTCGACCGGCGCGGGCTTGGTGAAGGTGGGCTTCGCGTAGCGGACCACTTTCGCGCCGCGCTCCTCGAAGTGCTCCTGCAAGCGGTCGAGGAAGACGTTCCCCCGGGCCTTCGAGATATCGAGAAAGCCGATGGTGCGGCCCGACACGCTGTCGAGACGCGGGACGCGCTCGCGAATCGCGAGCCGCCGCTCGTTGGTGGGGTCGAGAAGAACGACCGGGTCGCTCACGAGCGCACCTCCTTCCGATGTATCGCCTTGCCTCCCAAGACCATCCGCGCGCTCCACGTGTTCACGAGCGCACCTCCATGGTGATGATCTGGCTGCCTTTGTCGCCGGAGACCCAGCCGCCGATGATGGCGGAGAAGAGCCCGGCGCGACCGCCGAGGGTCACGATGTGCAGGCCGCCCGGCGGGAACTTGGGAACGGTCTTGTCGGCGAACTCCTCGGGGAAGCCCTCGGCGATGCCGCGCGCGCCGCGCACGAGCTCGGCGCCGGGGATCTGCAGGAGCTCCTCGAGACGGCTCCGCAGCTGGTCCTTCGACCAACCGGCCTCGCGGAAGATCCGCGCGTGCTCGGGGCTCACCACGAGCATGGCGTCGCTGAAGCCCGCGATCTTCGGGTGATGGACGGTGCGAAGACACTCGGCGTAGCTGCGACACAGCGACTCGGGCTCGCGCGAGAGCTGGTCGAGGACGTCGCGGACGCCCTCGCCGGCGAAGACGGTCACCGTATTGGTCCCGGGGGCGAAGCCGAAGTCGGCGCAGAGCGGTGTCCAGGGCGAGGCCTCCTCGTCCTCGGCGAAGCAGAAGGAGAGTTTCCCCGGGTTGCCGATCGTGGCGCGGTCCACCTCGCCCGGGCGCCCGCCACCGACGTTGCGGACCACGAGCTGGAGCGCCCGCCCGATCGTCTCGGTGGCGCGGTTGCCCTGGCCGAGCGCGTTGATCCCCGTGTTCATTCCCAGGGCGCGACGCAGCGGGCCGTTGACGATGATCACGGGCCCGACGCCCATCGTCGTGGCGAGCACGCCGTGCATGTTGAACCGGTCGGTGCACACCGCCTCGACGGCGGTCAGCACCAGCGGCAGGTATTCGGGCTTGCACCCGGCCATCACCGCGTTGATCGCGACCTTCTCGACGCTGCAGGGCGCGAGGTCGGGCGGCACCTCGGCGACGATCTCTTCCGGCGCTCGGGTGGTGCCCTTGAGCATGGCCATCACGCGCTCTTCGGTGGGCGGCACCACCGGGAGCCCGTCGGTCCAGCCGCGGGCGTCGAGGGCCTCGTAGGGATCTTCGAGGGCGGCGAGCTCGACACGCCGCGAGCGCAGCGACGAGCCGGCGAAGCGCACCTGGAGCTCGGCCTCGCGGTCGGGGTCCACCGAGAGCGAGCCGCAGCCGGGGCGCCATTCCGGGAGACCGGCGCCGAGGCCCGTCACCCCGGTGAAGGTCTCCCAGTCGCCGCGGTTCCAGCCCTCGAGTCGCTCGACCTCGGCGCCGTCCTCGACGCGCACGAGGGTCGGCACCGATTCGATCTTGTGGTGCCAGGACATCTCGAGGCTCGTGTCGTCGAGACGGGTGGCCGCCTCGACCGTCTCGGGGAAGCTCGGATCGTCCTGGGTGTAGACGGTGAGCGCGACCCGACCCGCCAGCTCGGCCAGCACCGGTGCCACGAGTTCGCAGGTCGGGCAGTCGCGCTTCACGAAGGCGACGACGCCACCCGGGAGGGCGGGGATTTCGCTTGCCATCCCGGGAGTGTACCTCCTCCGGGTTCGCCTACACTCCCCGGCGACGTTCCGACGCGCAACGACAGGAGGACTCCGTGGACCAGCTTCGCTTCGGCATCTTTCTCGCACCCTTCCACCCCGCCGGCCAGAACCCGACCCGCGCCCTCCAACGCGACCTCGAGCTGATCGAGCACCTCGACCGTTTGGGTTACGACGAGGCCTGGATCGGCGAGCACCACTCCGCCGGGCTCGAGATCATCGCGTCGCCGGAGGTGATGATCGCCGCCGCCGCCGAGCGCACCAAGCACATCAAGCTGGGCACCGGGGTGAGCTCGCTCCCCTATCACCACCCGCTGATCCTCGCCGACCGCATGGTGCAGCTCGACCACATGACCCGCGGCCGGGTGATGTTCGGGGTGGGCCCCGGCGCCCTCCCCTCCGACGCGTACATGATGGGGATCGACCCTTCGACCCAGCGCCGCCGGATGGAGGAGTCCCTCGAGGCGATCGTCGCGCTCCTCACCTCGGAGACGCCGGTGAGCCGCGAAACCGATTGGTTCACCCTCCACGAGGCGCGGCTCCAGCTCCGTCCCTACAGCCGCCCCTGCTTCGACATCGCCGTGGCGGCACAGGTCTCGCCGG
>JANQRO010000341.1 GCA_028284525.1 Myxococcota bacterium
TTCAACGGCCGTCCGGCGCGCACGCTGCGGGTCGCCGCCCTGGGCGGTCTGTTCCTCGTCGCCGGGACGCTCCGCGGGTGGCCGACGGTCAGCGCGTCCCGCGTCGCGCCGCCCGCCGGGCCCGAGCGCGCGGTGCTGGCGGGGCGTGTGGCGGCGGTGACACCACGCGCCATCGACCTCGCGGGCGTGCGACGCGTCTCCCCGGGCCCGCCACTGCCGCGACGCCTGCGTCTCCACGAGAGCGGTCGGGGGCGGGCGGTGTCGGGCTCCGTTGCGCCGGGATGGCGGCTTCGGGTGGAGGCGCGGGTCGCGGCGCTCCCCGGGCGACGCAACCCCGGAGGATCGGATCAGGCGGCCCGACTCGCTTCCCACGGGATCCACGCGCGAGGTTGGCGGCTCGACCGCGCGCGGGTGGTCCGCGAGCGATCCGCGGGCGCGAGCCGGGTCGCGCCGCTCTTCGACGGGTGGAGAGCGCTGCGCACCCAGGCGGTGGACGCGCTCCAGGGCCGGGGCCGCGGAGGAGCGCTGCTCGCCGCCCTGGCCCTCGGTGCCCGCGACCCCGAGGCCGTTCCCCATCTCGCGTTTCGGGCGCTCGGGCTGAGCCATCTGCTGGCGATCTCCGGGCTCCACCTCGCGCTGGTCGGATGGACCGCCCATCGGCTCCTCCTCGGGCTGCGTCTTCGCGCGGGACCCTCCCCCCGTGGCGATCCCCGGGTCCAGAGCCTCGTCCTGAGCTGTGTCGTGACCGGGGCCTACGCGGCCCTCGCCGGGGGTGGCGTGCCGGTGCGCCGCGCCTGGATCATGTGGTGCGCCTGGGCCGCCGCGTGCGCCCTGCGTCGCCCGAGTGCACGCTTCGCTCCCCTCGTCGTCGCCGCTGGGGTGCTCGTGGTGTCGGACCCGGCCGTGTTGCGAGCGCCGGGGACACAGCTCTCCTTCGCCGCGTGCGCGGCGCTGCTCCTCGGCCCTCCGGGTGCCGGAGCGGCGGCGCGAAGCGCCGACGTGATCGCCGCGACCGCGCCGGTGGCGGCCCTCGGGATCGGGGTGCTCTCGCCCTGGGCGTGGCTCGCCAACCTCGTCGCCGTCCCGTGGACCGCGTTCGTGTTGCTGCCAGCCGCCTTGGCGGCGGCCCTCGCCACCTCGCTCCCGGCGGCCCTCGGCTCTGCTGTCGTCGACCTCTGCGCCGGGGTCGGAGGCTGGAGCATCGCGGCCGTCGAGACGACGGCTCGCGCACTTCCACCGCCCCTGCACGCGTCTCCCGGCGTCCCCGCCTTGGCCGTTGCGGCGCTCGTCGCCGTCGCCGTCGTGCGTACGCGTTCCGTGGTCGCGAAAGCGGCGGGCGCGTTGGCGACGACCCTCGTCCTCACGCTGGCACCGGCACCCGAGCGGTCACCGCTTCCACCGCGGGTCGTCGTGCTGGACGTCGGCCAGGGCGATGCGTCGGTCGTCCAGGGACGGAGCGCGACGCTCCTGGTCGACGGCGGACGGGCCCTTCCCGAAGGACCGGGACAGGGCCGGGTCACGGTGCTCCCCGCGCTCGCGGCACTGGGGGTGCGGCGTCTCGACGTCGCGATTGCGACCCACAGCGATCTCGACCACCGGGGAGGGCTCGTGGCGGTCGTGGACGACCTCGCCGTCGGCGAGCTGTGGGTGCCCTGGGGCGCCTCGCGGGAGGTGGCCTTCGCTCCGCTCCTCGACGCGGCGCGGCGTCGCGGGGTGCGCGTGCTCGAGCGGGGGGCCGGGTCGCCTCCCCGGTGGGTCGGCGATCTGCGGGTGGTGTCGCTGTGGCCACCGCGTCGGGGGGACGGATCGGACAACGATCGCTCTCTCGTCGTCCGGGTCGACGTCTTCCCGTTGGCGGACCCGCGTCGCCGGGTGTCCGCACTCTTCCCCGGCGACATCGAGGCCCGGGCAGAACGCGCGCTCGTGGCCACCGGCGCCTCGCTGGCGGCCGAGCTCCTGCTGCTCCCCCATCACGGAAGCCGTACGTCGTCGAGCCCCGAGTTCCTTGCGGCGGTCTCGCCCGTGGTGGCGGTCGCTTCGGCGGGCCGGCACCACCGGTTCGGGATGCCCCACCCGGAAGTGCGCGCACGGCTCCTCGCGCGGGGGGCTCCCGTGTGGCACACGGGTCGCGAGGGGGCGGTGTGGATCTCTCTCGAGCGGCCGGTGTGGGCGCGGGGCACGCTGGCACGCGAGGGAGGCGGACGCGTCGCCGGGGGCGGCCGCTAGTAGACACCCAGCATGTGTGCGGCCAGGGCGACCACGGCCAGCAGCGCGGCCCCGCGAAGCCACGGGGCACCGCCGGCCACGGCGAGCCGCGCTCCCAGGAGCCCCCCGAGCCCGTAGCCCAGCGCCAGGACCAACGCGGTGTCCCAGCGCACCAAGCCGCGCACCGCGAAGATCGGCAGCGCCGCGAGCACCAGCACGAGATTGATCACCACCTTCACACTGTTGGCCCGCACCAGGTCCATTCCCGAAGCCGACAGGGCCGCGATGAGCGGGAGACCCACGCCGGCTTGGACGGCACCGCCGTAGACGCCGATCGCGCCGAAGACCAGGACCTGCAGGGGCGTCGACCAGGGGCGACGCTCCGCTCGACCCGCCGCCCGGGGCCAGCGCACCCCGGCCAATGCCGGGATCGCGAGCACGAGCATGAGGACTCCGAAGAGTCGCTCGAACTCGCGGTCGGGGAGCGCCGAGATGCTCCACGCGCCCAGCGCGGCGCCGACGCACACGGGAGCCAGGACCGGGAGGGCACCCGCGAGGCCCGGCACGCCCTCCCGGTGGAAGCGCAACGCCGCCGTGGCGCACTGGACGAGCACCCCCACCCGGTTGCTGCCGTTCGCGAGCTGGCCGGGGAGACCGACCAGATGGAGCAGCGGGACGGTCAACAGCGAGCCGCCTCCGGCGACGGTATTCACCACGCCCGCCGCCAGACCGCCGCCCACGAGGAGCGCGATGTGCTCCCACGGCACCCCGGGGCTAGAGCAGATCGGCGCCGGTCGCCCCGCGCGTCGTCCCGGTCTCCTGGAAGGCCTCGATCACGTTCTCGGCGATCCGGGTCAGGTGGACTTCGTCGGCGCCGTCGACCAGCCGAGCCGCCCGCGCGTGCCGCAGCATGTCCCCGAGGTCCACGTCCTGCGAGTAGCCCAACGCGCCGTGGACCTGGAGCGCGCGGTCGACCACCCGCCAGAGCGTGTTCGCGACGTGGTGCTTGCACATCGCGACTTCCTGGCGGAACTCCATCCCGTTCTCGATCAGGTACGCGGCGTGGATCACCATGAGTTTGGCCTGGTAGAGCTCCATCGCGCTCTCGGACATCTTCCACTGGATCCCCTGCTTGTCGGCGAGGACACCGCCGTGGAGCGGACGGCGAAGCGCGCGGTCGACCATCATCTCGAGGGCGCGCTCGGCGTTGCCGATCCAGCGCATGCAGTGGGCCAGACGCGCCGGCCCGAGCCTCGCCTGGCCGAGACGGTGCCCGTTTCCCAGGCCGCCAAAGAGGGCGTCCTCGGGGACGCGCACGTCGGTCAGCGAGATCTCGGCGTGGTTGCCGCGTCCCGCCATGGTCTTGATGTCGCGCACCACCTCGAAGCCCGGGGTGTCGCAATCGACGAGAAACGCGGAGTTGCGGGCCTGGGGCGGATCGGCGTCCGGGTCGGTACGCGCGATGACGATCGCGAAGCGCGCACCGCGGGCGCCCGAGGTGAACCATTTGCGACCGTTGATCACCCACACACCGTCTTCGAGGATCGCGCGGGTCTGGATCCCGGTGGGATCCGAGCCCGCGACCTCGGGCTCGGTCATCGCGAAGCAGGAGCGGCACTCGCCGTCCACGAGGGGCTTCAGATAGCGCTCGCGCTGGTCGTCGCTGCCCCAGTGGAGGAGGGTGTGCATGTTGCCCTCGTCGGGCGCGTGACAGTTCAGAATGTACGCGCCGTACTGGGTGCGGCCGCACTCCGCGGAGACGAAGGCCATCGCCAGGGGGCCGAGCTCCATGCCCCCGTAGCTCCGCGGCATGTGGGGGGCCCACAAACCGTTGGCCCTGGCTTTCTCCCGGAGCTCGGAGAGCGCCGGGCGCCAGGCTCGCGGATCGCCGTCTTCGCGCAGACGGTCTTCGGTCGGCGCCACCTCGTGGGTCATGAAGTCGCGCACGCGGTCGCGGACCTCGAGCACGTCGGCCGGAAGCGTGAAGTCGATGGCCACCGGGTCCTCCTCTGTCGACGGGGCAACGGAGTCTAGCCGAGGCCGGCGCTTAGCCCGGGGCGCCGCGGCGTCGCGGACGCCTGGGGTAGACTCCTCGCGCTGCGACCGCCGCGCCCGCGGCGGCACGTGCTGGAGGATGTATGGCCGACCACGACTTTCCGGTCGACGCTTCGTCGATCCTGCTCTTCGCCTCCGCGTTGGGCGAAACCAACCCGATCTACTACGACGAGGAGTACGCGAAGGACACACCCCTCGGCGGAGTGATCGCGCCGCCGACCTTCCCGATCGCGGCGGCGCACTGGAACCCGACCTACTCGCTCCGCGGCGTTCGCGAGATCCCGGCGAAGCCGCCGCGGGAGGCTACCGAGGGCGGCGGGGGTGGCGGTGCCGACCTGACGCGGGTGCTCCACGGAGAGCAGCGCTTCGAGTACCACAAGCCCTTGCACCCGGGGATGAAGCTCCGGGTCAGCAACCGGCCCGGAAAGACCTGGGACAAAGAGGGCAAACGCGGCGGGAAGCTCCTGTTCAGCGAGTCGATCAGCGAGTACCGCGACGAGGCCGGCGAGCTGGTGGTGACCGCGACGAGCGTGCAGATCGTGACCGAGAAGGCAGTGGAGGACTGAGATGGCCGGGAACGCAAAGGTGAAGGCGAGCGAGCTCAGAGTGGGCGAGACCCGAGAGCAGGTGGTCGTCGAAGACCTCTCGCGGACGCAGATCGTGCAGTACGCCTCGGGCTCCGGGGACTTCAATCCGATCCACCACGACGAGGTCTTCGCCACCAAGGCCGCGGGCTATCCCTCGGTCTTCGCCCACGGGATGCTCACGATGGGGCTCACCGGGAAGCTCGTCACCGACTGGCTGGGTGACGGCGTGCTGACGAGCTACGGCGTCCGTTTCGTGCGCCAGGTGTGGCCGGGCGACACCCTCACCGCCACGGGCGAGGTCGTTTCGATCACGCCGGAGGGCGACGTCGAGCTGAGCCTCGTCACGAAGAACCAGCAGGGCGAGGCGGTCGTCACCGGCGAGGCGCGTGCGCGGCTGCCGAACTGAGCCCACCGGCTCTGCGCCGCGCGCGGCGGAGCGCCGTGCGCGAGCGCTCTGCGCCAGCGTCGTCGCCGTCGCGGCAGTGGCGCTGGCCTGCGCCCGCACCCCGCGGATCGACCCGCGCGCCGACGACCCACCCGGCCACCGCCTGGCGGACATCCACCCCCAGGTCCTCGTGCGAGACGGGGAGGTGGTGCTCTTTCTGTGTCGCTGGACCACGCGGACACCGATCCCGGTGGCGATCGATCCCGGCGCGAGCGCCGCCGAGGCGGCCGCGGTTCGCACCGCGCTCGGCGCCTACGAGGACGCCGGGCTCGGGGTGCGCTTCGTCATCGCCGCGGGGGTGCGCGAGGGCCTCCGGATCGAGTTCGCCGACGACCCGGTCGCGACACCGGAGGGCCCGGACGCCGGCAACACGGTGAGCGATTGTCGTCTCG
>JANQRO010000343.1 GCA_028284525.1 Myxococcota bacterium
GATCAGCCCCGCCGCGGCCACCTGACCGAACTCCGAGGTGGCCTGGGCGAGCGCGGCGTTGCCCGAGGCCCCGGCGGCGAGGACGCCGAGAACCGTCAGCAGGTTGGCCCCGAGGGCGCGGGTCTCGCGTTGCGCGGCGTGGCGAGCGGCCACGTGTCCGATCTCGTGGCCGATGACGTTCGCGAGCTCGGCCTCGGAGTTCGCGAGCGCGAGCAGGCCGCGCGAGACGTAGAGGTAGCCGCCGGGCAGCGCGAAGGCGTTGGGCTCGGGCATGTCGGCGATGAAGAAGCGGTACCGCACGCCGCGGCGCGGCGAGCGCTGCGCGAGCCGCGCGCCCAGCTCCCGCACGTAGGCGCCGAGCGCCGGATCGTCCACGAGCCCGATCGAGGCCTCCACCTGCTCGGCCGCCTTGGCGCCGAGCTCCGCCTCGCGCGCCTCGGACATCAACACGAGCTCGGAACGCCCCGTCACGGGGTTCGTCGCGCACCCGAGCGCGCCCGTCAGCAGTGCGACGGCGCCGACGCTCCGCGCGAGGTGGCGGCGGCGCGCGGTTTCGCGTCGCGTCGCGCCGGCGGCTCGACCCGGGGGACCGCGTCTTCGCCGGGACCGAGCGCGCCGCCCGAGGAGCAGGGTGGGCACCGACTAGGGCAGGGCGATCGAGTACGCGACGGTGCTGCGCGGCGAGGCCCCCGCCTCGCAGAGACCGCTCTGGGGGTCGCGCGTCACGGCCATCACCCGCCCGTGCTCCCACGCACCGCTTCGCACGACGCGGTGCCCCCGCGTCTGCAGTGTCTCGATGGTCGCTGCGGGGAGCCGGGCCTCGGCGGCCACCGCCCCCGGCAACGCGAGCCGCGGATAGAAGGAGCTCGGCACGTGGTGGATGTTCACCGTGGGGGCGTCGATGGCCCGCTGGATCTCTTCGGGCTCGTCGCCGAGCAGTCGCAACAGGAACTGGTGGGTCCACTGGTCCTGTTGATCGCCCCCGGGAGTGCCGAAAGCGATCTGTCGGCCGTCGGGGAGGACCGCCTGGCTCGGGGTCAGCGTCGTCCGGGGGCGTTTCCCCGGCGCCAGGGCGTTGGGGTGCTCCGGGTCGAGACAGAACATCTGCCCCCGCGTGCCCAGCGGGATACCGAGCTCGGGGATCACCGGTGACGACATGATCCAGCCGCCGCTCGGCGTCGCCGCGACGAGATTCCCCTCGCGATCGACGGCGTCGAGGTGGGTCGTGTCGCCCCGTCCCCGGGCTGCGGCGAAGGCCTGCGGCTCGGCGGGCGGGAGCTCCTCGTCGCTCACCCAGGGCCAGCCCCGGGGCAGCTCCCCGATGCCCGGGCGGATCTCGAGGGAGGCGCGCTCGGGATCGATCGACGCGCGTCGTTCCCGGGCGTACTCGCGGGAGAGGAGCCGCTCGAGAGGCACCTTGACGTGGAGGGGGTCGCCGTAGTTGGCCTCGCGATCGGCAAAGGCGAGCTTGGCGGACTCGATCCAATCGTGGAGGGCGCCCGGGTCGGCGGCGCGCAAGGCGCTGCAGTCGAGGTCTTCGACGAGTCGGGTGAGCTGGAGGAACACCGGCCCCTGGGACCAGGGCCCGCACTTGTAGATCCGCGCGCCCATCGCGTCGATCGAGAGGGCTTCTTCGATGCGCCCCTCGTAGCGGGCGAGATCCTCGCCCGTGAGGAACCCGCGCTCGCGGCGGCCGTCCTCGTCGGGCACCTCGGTGCGGGCGAAGGCGTCGATCACCTCGGCCGGCCGGCCCCGATAGAACGCGTCGCGCGCGGCGCGCACTCCCGCCTCGCGCCCTCCGCCGCGGGCGCGCTCGGACTCGGCCATCTCCCCGAGCACGGCGGCCCACGCCGGGTTGCGCATCGGCGCGCCCAGCGTCGGGGTGGGGGCGTAGAGCGCCCCGCTGCTCGGCCACAGGGTCAGAAAGCGCTCTTCCAGGAGCACGAGGGTGTCGCGCAGAAAGGATTCGAGGGGATGCCCGCGCTCCGCCAGACCGCGCGCCCCGGCGCTCACCTCGGCGAAGCTTCGGGTGCCGAAGCGCTCGAGGAGCAGACACCAGGCGTCGAGGGCACCGGGCACCGTCGCGCCGACCAGCCCGCTGCCCGGCACCCGGTCGCGCCCGAGCGCGCTCACCGCCTCGATCGTGGCCGCTGCCGGGGCGACGCCTTGGCCCGAGATGGCGTGCACGGTGTCGCTCCCCGCCTCGCGGTAGAGGATTGGCACCTCGCCGGCGGGCCCGTTCATGTGGGGCTCCAGGATCTGCTCGGCGAGGCCCATGGCGCACGCGGCGTCGGCGGCGTTGCCACCCTCCGCGAGCATCTGGGCACCGATCTGGGTGGCGAGATAGTGGCCGGCGCTCACCGCGCCGCCGAAGCCACGAAGCGTCGGACGCGTCGAAAATGCCATCGCCACAAGGTAGCCTCTCGCGGTTGCCGGCGTTGGCGGAGCGCCCGACTGCCGGCGTCGACGCGGGACCCGGCGAAGGCGGAGGACACCGGCGTGACGCTCTACTCCTCGCTCGATCTCCCGATCCGCGACGATCTCCACGCCGCCCACGACGCGGCGTGGCGAGAGCTGGCCGAGCCCGGCACCTGGTGGAGCGGAGCCGAGCGTCTGGCCCTCGCCGGGACGGCCCGCAACGCGCGGACCGACGCCGGAGTCGCCGAGGGCGAAGCCGCCCCCGCGGCTTCGGAGCTCCCCGGTGCCGCGGCCGAGCTCGCTGCGGCGTTGGGCGCCGCGCCCGGCGCGATGACGCGGTCGTTCTTCGACGAGCGCGTGCCGGAGCGGCTCGCCGAGGGCCGCTGGGTGGAGGCCGTAGCCGTCGTCGCCCGGAGCGTCGCGGTCGACACCTTCTGCCGCGGTGTCGGGCTGCCCCTCCACGCCTACCCCGAGGTCGTGCCCGGCACCCCGTCGCAGGAGACGCCCGCGGGTCTCGCGCGGGACGCGAGCGCCTGGGTCGCGACGATCCCGCCCGGCACGCCCGAGGGCGATGC
>JANQRO010000347.1 GCA_028284525.1 Myxococcota bacterium
CGTCGCCTTCGTGTTCGGTTACGCCGCCCGACTGCTCGGGCTCCCCCCGATGGTCGGGTTCCTGCTCGCCGGGTTTGGCCTCGGCGCGGCGGGGCTCGAGGCGAGCGACGACCTTCGCACGATCGGCGACCTGGGCGTCACCGTTCTCCTCTTCAGCATCGGCCTGAAGCTGCGGGTGGGGAGCCTGCTGCGCCCGGAGATCTGGGCCGGCGCGACCCTCCACATGTTGGCGACGGTCCTGCTCCTCGCGCCGCTGCTCACCGTCTTCGGGTTCGGCCTCTTTGCCGAGCTCGACCTCCGGACCGCGCTCCTCGTCGCCTTCGCCCTGAGCTTCTCGAGCACCGTGTTCGCCATCAAGGTGTTCGAGGAGCAGGGGCAGAGCGAGGCGCTCCACGCCCGCACGGCGATCGGTATCTTGATCATGCAGGACGTGATCGCCGTCGCCTTTCTCGCGGCGTCGACCGGGAAGCTCCCGAGCCCCTGGGCCCTGGCCCTCGTGCTCCTGATCCCGGCTCGCGGGCTCTTCACCCGTCTCATGGTGCGCGCGGGACACGGCGAGCTCCTGCTCCTGCTCGCCATCCTGATGACCCTCGGTGGCTCGGCGCTCTTCGAGCTCGTCCAGCTCAAGGGCGACCTCGGGGCCCTGGTGTTCGGCATGCTCGTCGCCCACCACCCCAAAGCCAAGGAGATGGCCGAGGTCCTGATGAGCTTCAAGGATCTCTTCCTGGTCGGGTTCTTTCTCGCGATCGGGATGGGGGGGCTCCCCAGCCTGGGCGACTTCGGTGTCGCGGCGATCCTCGCCCTGCTCGTGCCGATCAAGGTGGCGCTCTACTTCGGCCTGTTGACACGCTTTCGGCTCCGCGCGCGGACCGCCGCGATGGCCTCGTTGGGTCTGGCCAACTACAGCGAGTTCGGGTTGATCGTGGGGGCGGTGGCGGTCTCGAACGGGTGGCTCAGCAGCCAGTGGCTGTTGATCGTCGCGCTCGCGGTATCGATCACCTTTGTCGTCGCGTCGCCGCTCAACGCGAACGCCCACCGGCTCTACGACCGTTTTCGCGCTCGGCTGGCTCGCGCAGAGACCCGCACCCGGGTCCCCGAGGAGGAGCCCGTCGAGCCCGGAGACGCCGAGGTGGCGGTGTTTGGCATGGGGCGCTTCGGGACGGCGACCTACGACGCGATCCGCGCCGAGCTGGGCGACCGGGTGGTGGGGGTCGACGCCGACGAGGCGGTGGTGGACCGGCAGCTCGCCGCCGGCCGGCGGGTGGTCCGGGGCGATCCCACCGATGTCCACTTCTGGGAGCGCATCGATTCGCAGCGCGGCGGGATCGAGATGGCGATGCTCGCGCTGCCGAGCCACCGGGCGACGATCGTCGCGATCGAGGAGATGCGCGCCCACACGAGCCGCCCGATCCTCGTGACCGCGACGGCGCTCCACGACGACCAGGTCGAGACGCTACGCGCCCTCGACGTCCCGGCCTACCACGTCGCTACGGAGGCGGGGCAGGGTTTCGCGGACTTCGCCCTCGACGCCTACCGGGAGCGCTAGCGCCTCGCCCGAGGTCTCACCCGCCCAGGGTGTTGCGGGCCGAGTGGAAATGGTCGATGTCGAGGGTCTCGCGGGTCGCCGCGGTCATCCCCAGCGCCATCGTGTCGATCGGGATGCCGGTGGAGTCGGCGATGCGAACCATCTGGTTGAAGTTCGCGGCGACCGCTGCGCATTCGACCAGAGCCTCGGGACCCATCGCATCCAGGATGGCGGCACGCGCGGCGTCGAGACGCTCGGTTCCCGGCGTCATCACGGCGTTCGCGAACTCGATCAAGAGCTCGCCGTGCGCGACGCCGCTCTCGAACCCCTCCTTCGACACGGCGCGCAGCTCGTAGTCGATTCCCTGGTGCTCGCCGCTCGCCCGGAGCAGCATCGAGTGGTAGCTCGTTCAGTAGTAGCACTCGTGGATCGCGGAGATCCGACCGGCGATCAGCTCGATCTGCGCGCGGGTGATCCCGTAGCCGGGCTCGAACTTCGCGTCGAGCACACGCGGCCCGCGGATGTACTGGTGGTTGCCCACGTCCTCGATGCCGTGTACTTCCGCGGGGACGAGGCTGAGCGCTCGAATCACGTTGGCGTTCTGACCGCCAAAGGTGGCTTTCGCTTCCTCCCCACCGGCCGGGCCGTTGGGAATCATCGGCACCCACGCCTCGTCGACCACCGCGGTGGTCGGTCGCACGCGACTCGGATCCCCGGCCGCGGGGTTCGGGTAGCCACGTTCCGGGACGCCGAGGCCTCGGCAGAACACGTCGACACTCACCGAGCGCACGATCACCCCGACCGCCTCGACGTAGTGCGTGTCCGGGAGCCGATCGGGAACGACGCTGTCGTACCAATCGCGCTCGATCGAGGTCGGGTCCCCGCCGACGACGCGGGCGACTTCGCGCGCGCCCTCCGGGAGCTCGGTCTGCGACGCCTCGGGCTCGCTGGCGAGACCGCGGGCCGCGCGCGCGCGGCGCGCCGCGCGGGCGATCTCGATCCGCTCGGCGGCCGTCCACCAGGTGCCGGGCGCGGCGAGCGTCGCCCAGACACGGGCGTGGGTCTCGAGCAGGTCGTCCCGGACGGGGTAGGGGGATTCGTCGTAGGAGAGGGTCATCGGTCCTCCTGCCGCCAGCGCGCGAGAGCGTACCCGCAACTACCCCGCTACGCCCGCGTCGCGATCGATGCCCTGCAGCGCCTGGGCGGCGGCGCGCTCGAGAAACAGGACGTCGAAGCCCGTGATGATCAAGCGATAGCCGCGCTCGATCATCGTCTGGGCGGTCGCCGGGTCGAGGGCCAGCCCGCCGACCGCGAGTCCGGAGGGCAGGAGGACGGATTCCGCGCGGGCGATGGCGCGTTGCACGTCGTCGTGGTCCGCGCCGTCTCGGTGGCCGTAGGACATCGAGAGGTCGAAGGGTGCGATCAGACAGGCGTCGAGCCCGTCGACGGCCGCGATGGCCTCGATGTCCTCGATGGCGTCGCGGTGCTCGATCAGCGCGAGACACAGCACCTCGCGGTCGGCGACGTCGGCGTAGTCTGAGAGCTCGACCCCGAAGCGCTTCGCCGCGTAGAAGGGGCCAAAGCCGCGTTCGCCCCGGGGTGGGTAACGCACCGCTGAGACCGCGGCGCGGGCTTCGGCCGCGCTGCGGATCATCGGGAAGATGATGCCCATGGCGCCGGCGTCGAGGGCCGGCTTGACCAGCCACGGTTCGTTCCAGGGCACCCGCACGAGCGGCGCCGCGGGCGTCCCCTGGGTCGCCGCGATCATCGCGTGGGCCGACTCGATGTCGATCGGCCCGTGCTCCATGTCGACGAACAGCCAGTCGAAGCCCGCCCTCGCCAGGATCTGCACGACCTGCACGCTCGGCATCGAGACCAGCACACCGAGGCCGGCCTGGCCCGCGTCGAGGCGGGCGCGCAACGGGTTGATCGGGGGGGAGGAGGCCATGGGTCGTCTCCTTTGGGGGTGGGGGAGGGTCAAGATACCGAGCCTCGCGCAGCGACCCGTGGCTCGGGTTCGCGCGTGCGGACTTCCCGAGGCTCGAAGTCGCGGGGTGCCGGTGCGGGCAGGAGCCCGAACGTCTAGCGTGACCCGGGGTCGCGGGAGCTCGGGAGGAGACGTCATGAAGCTCGGGATCGTCAGCCACAACATCGAGGGGATGATCGCGCCCCACACCCTCGCCCGGGAGGCGGAGGCCCGCGGCTTCGAATCGCTGTGGTTCACCGAACACACCCACATCCCGGCGGGTCGCGAGACGCCCTACCCGGGTGGCGGGGAGATGCCCGCCTACTTTCCGTACATGGCGGACCCGTTCACGAGCATCGCGGCCGCGGCTGCGGTGACCGAGCGGATCCGCTTAGGGACCGCGGTGTGTCTGCTCAGCCAGCACGACCCGATCGTTCTGGCCAAGACGATCGCGACGATCGACCGGCTCTCCGGCGGGCGCTTCCAGTTCGGGATCGGCGCCGGCTGGAACGCCGAGGAGATGGAGCACCACGGCACGCCCTTCGCCAAGCGTTGGCAGGTGGTGCGCGAACGGGTCGAGGCGATGAAGCGGCTCTGGACCGAGGAGGAAGCGACCTACCACGGGGAGTTCGTCCACTTCGACCGGGTGTGGTCCTACCCGAAGCCCGTACAGACACCACACCCACCGATCCATCTCGGGACCTTCGCCTCGCACTGGGGACGTCAGAAGGTCGCCGACTACGCAGACGGCTGGCTGCCGATCGGCGGCGTCCACGGCGACGAGATCGGCACCCACATCGCCGACCTCCACGAGCGGATGGCCGCCCGGGGCCGCGAACCGGATGCGGTGGAGATCTCGATCTTCGACACCGAGCCGACCCCGGAGGCGGATCTCCTGCGCTACCGCGACGCCGGCCACTTCGACCGCGCCATCGTGGCGGTGCCCCGGGAGGGCGAGGCCGTCGTGCTGCCCTTCCTCGACCGCTACGCCGAGATCGCGGCGAAGCTCGCCTAGCTCTCCTCGGAGCGGCGCAGCACCCCGGCCTCCTCGAGCTCGCGCACGCGCTCGGGGGAGTATCCGAGCACCGAGCGCAGCACCTCGTGGTTGTGCTCGCCGAGCTCGGCGGAGTGGAGTTCGAGCTCCCCTGGAAACTCGGAGAAGCGCAAGGGCATGCCCGGGAGGTCGAGCTGTCCGAAATGCCGATCGTGCACGGTGCGCACGGTACGTCGCTCGCGCAGGTGGGGGTGCTCGACGGCCTCGGCCACCGAGAGCACCGGCGCCACCGGGATCCGCGCCTTCTCGAGAAGCCGCATCGCCTCGTCGTCGCTCGGGCAGCTCGCGAGCCACGACTCGATCGCCTCGACGACCTCGGTCTGGTGGGCGAAGCGCGCGGCGTTGTCCGCAAAGCGCGGGTCGGTCGCCATTTCGGGTCGTCCCATGGCCTCACAGAGCGCCGGCCACTGGTGGTCGAGGGCGAGGACGAAGAGGTAGCGCTCGCGGCCCTTGAAGAGTCCGATCGGGCACATCGAGTAGTGGTGGCGGCCGCTGCGGGTGGGGCGCACCTCCCCGCCGCTCGCGCTGTAGGCGCCCACCGTCGTGTCGTGGCAGTGGAAGTACGAGTCGAGGAGGGCGATGTCCAGGTGCTGGCCGCGACCGGTGCGCTCGCGGTGGAGCAGCGCGCAAGCGATCGCGGCCATCCCGTGGACGCCGGTGCTGACGTCGCCGATCCCGATCATCGGGAAATAGGGGGAGCCCCCGGCCTCGCCGATCATGTCGGTCACGCCGGCGTAGGCCTGGGCGATGTAGTCGTAGCCGGCCAGATCGGCGAGCGGGCCGGTCTGACCCATCGCGGAGATCGAGCACATGACGAGACGCGGGTTGATCTCGCGCACCACGTCCCAGCCGAGGCCCAGACGGCCGATGACACCCGGCGCGAAGTTCTGCACCAGGACGTCCACTTCGGCGACGAGGGCCTTCAAGGTGTCGAGACCCTCGGGCGTGCGGGGATCGATGCACAGACTCTTCTTGCCCCGGTTCTGCTGGACGAAATAGGCGCTCTGCCCGTCGCGGAGGTGGGGTAGACGCCGCCCGAAGTCACCGGTCGGCGGAAGCTCGACCTTGATCACCTCGGCGCCCATCTCCGCCATCAAGCGGGTCGTGGTGGGCCCGGCGAGCACCTGCGAAAAGTCGAGAACGCGATAGCCGTCGAGGACGTGTGCGAAATCCGTCATGGGGGTCTCCTTCGCGCCACTCCGCGCCGGCGCGGCGACAAGATACACTGGGTGTCCGGCCCCAAGGAGACCCGCACTGGTGCCCCCGACCCCGATCGTGTGCAAAGGCCTCGATCACGTCGTCCTGCGCGTGACCGACATCGAGCGTTCGCTCCGCTTCTACACCGGGGTGCTGGGCCTGGCCCTCGAGCGGGTGATCGAGGACGCGGGGATCTACCAGCTCCGCTGCGGTCGGCACATGATCGATCTCTGTACCCTGGCCGACGACACCACGCTGGCGCCTCCGGAGAGCCGCGGGGTCGACCACGTGTGCATCATGGTCGAGGCCGACATCGAAGAGATGTTGCGCCACCTCGAGAGCGCGCGGGTGCCGGTGGTGATGGGCCCGGTCGAGCTCTACGGCGCCACCGGGTTCGGGACCTCCATCTACGTCCTCGACCCGGACAAGCACAAGGTGGAGCTCAAGACGCCCCGCGCCGAGTTCCCCGTGCGCACCGTCGTCGCCGATGCGAAGAAGACCCTGTCGCGACCGCGGGACTAGTCCGCGCCGGCTTCCCCCGGGTGCTGGAAGTAGACCAGCACCACCGCCATCGCCGCGGCTGCCAGAAGGTTCGCGAGCGCGACCCGACCCGCGCCGAGCTGGGAGGCGACCTCCGGGCCGAAGACCGCCGCGAAGAGCAGGAACGAGATGGCGAAGGCGGTGAAGAGGGTGCCCGTCGTCACGATGGTGAGGGCAAGCCTTCCCACCTGGCGGATCGAGGCGTCTGCCAGGGCGAAGGCCGCGCAAGCGCCGGCCGCGAGGAACACGGTCCCGTGGGCCGCCGAGTAGGCGACCACCAGCGAGGGCTGCACCGGGTCGCCCGGCACCGCGCTGCGACCGAGGAGGAGTGCGGAGCCCAGGGCGTGGGGTGTCCAGAAGGGCTCGCCCCGCATGAGGTCGAGGATCAGAAAGAAGACCGCGACGGCGCTCGCGCCAACGGCGCCGTTCACCACCCCGCGGAGGATCCACGGGGCCTCGCGATCGAGCTCCACCGATGCCGGGGGAACGTGGGTGTCCTGCGTGGCCATGGTGCTCTCCTTCTCGGGCGTCGCCCGATGCGCGAGGCACGGCATGGCACGGCCAGGGGCGGTGCCCCGACAACGAGAAGTGTAGGTCGCCGAGGTCCCCGTCGCACCGAGGGGCCGGCGTCCGCCCCGCGCGCTCAGCGCAGGGGCGAGAGCACGGCGAAGGCCCAGCCCGCATGGAGCGAGGGCTCGAAGAGCGCGGGGAGGGCCTGGAGGGGGCTCGGGAGCCCGTCGTCGTGACGCGTCGCGCCACGGCGAAACACCCGGGCGTGTGCAGGCCGTCGTCGCCCGCCCCACCAGTAGTGGACGGAGGGCTCGGCCTCGAGGTTGCGCACCCATTGGGAGCGGTCGCCGCGCACCGTCGCCACCACGACGTGCCCGCCGATGCGCGTGGCGGCGAGGGGGGTCCGGACGACCCGGCCGCTGTGGCGTCCGGTCGTCTCGAGGACGATCAGGCCACCCGGGGCGAGACGCGGCGAGGCCCAGCCCGCGCGCACGTGGGGCTCGACGCTGCGATTGAGCGCCCGAAAGAACTCGGTCTCCGCCGCCCGCAGACGGCTGCACAGGGCCTGGGGCGTGGCGATCAGTCGTCTCGGCCGTTGGGCGCGTCGATGGCGAAGCGCCAGGTGCCGTCGGCCTGTTGACGCACCACCTCGAAGGAGCGCCCGGACATCTCGAGGGCCGCGCCATCGGGGCCGGTGCCCGCGAGCTTCCAGTTGCCGCGGGTGACGGCGACATCGCCGGTGCGGACCGTCTCGAGGGGCTCCATCGACAGGCTCGGCTTCGTGGCGATGAAGGCCTCGAGGGCCGGCCGGATCTCGGCGTGGCCGACGGCGGTGCCCTCTTCGGTGATGAAGGCGGCGTCGGGCTCGTAGAGCGCGAGCGCGGCTTCGATGTCGCCGCGGTTGATGGCGTCGATGAGCTGCGGGTTGACTTCGTCGGGGGTCTGGGCGGCCATGGGTCACCTCCTCGTGCTGGGGGCTCCCATCAGACCACGCTACGCCCCTCGGCGCAAGCGCCCGCTCAGCGCAGCGCTCGAAACATCTCGGTGACATCCCGGGCCAGGGCCTCGGGCTGCTCGGCGGCGGCGAAATGGCCGCCGCGCTCCATCACCGACCAGTGGACGAGGTTGGCGTGGCGGGCGACGAGCTTGCGGGGGTAGAGGAGCAGCTCCTGGGGGAACACCGCGACGCCCGTCGGCGCCTCGATCGCCGGGTCTCGATCGTGGACCCGGGGCGACCAGCCGGCGTGGCGGTTCTCCCAGTAATACCGCACCGAGGTGACGAAGCTCTCGGTGAGCCAGTAGAGCATCACGGTGGTGAGCAGGAAGTCGCGGGAGAACACCGACTCGACGTCGCCGTCGCACGCCGACCAGTGACGCCGCCGGCTCACGAGCCATGCCGCAAGGCCCACCGGCGAGTCGTGGAGCCCGTAGGCCTGGGTCTGCGGGTCGTACTGGTTCACGGCGAGGTGGCTGCGCGTGGTGCCCATGCGTCGCTTCATGCGCTCGGGCCACTCCTCCTCGCCGGGGCCGTAGTCCGCCGGATCGACCGCGCCGAGGCCGACCCCGATCAGCGCGGGCATCGAGAGGTGCACCCCGATCAGACTCGGCGCGTGACGGTGGCCCAGGTTGGCGGTGACGAAGGCGCCCCAGTCTCCGCCCTGGGCGGCGAAGCGCTCGTAGCCCAGCACCCGCGTCATCAGGGTGTGCCACAGGTCGGCGGTGGTCCCGGGGTGGACGCCGGTCTTGGTGAGCGGGGTGGAGAAGCCAAAGCCCGGGAGCGAGGGGACGACGACGTCGAAGCTGTCGGCCGGATCGCCCCCGAAGGCCGCGGGGTCGCTGAGCCGCCGGATCACCCCGTGGAAGTCCCAGAAGGTCCACGGCCAGCCGTGGGTCAAGACGATCGGCGTCGGGTCGGGTCCGCGTCCGCGCTCGTGGATGAAGTGGATCGGCACCTCGTCGATGAGGACGCGGAAGTGCTCGAACGCGTTGATCGCGGCTTCCTGGGCGCGCCAGTCGTAGCCGTCGCGCCAGTACGCGACGAGCTCCTCTAGGTACGACCGGTTGGCTCCGTAGCGCCAGTCGTCGTTGTCCGGATCGAGCGGCCAGCGCGTACGCGCCAGGCGCTCCTGGAGGTCGTCGAGGTCGGCCTGGGGAATCGAGATCTCGAAGGGCGTGGGCTGCACGGTGCTCTCCCGGGTGATCGAGGTCGGGAGGATCGCACGGCGGGCGGGCGCCGGCAGCGCGGCGTGGGGCCCGCACGGTAGAGTCTCGCCGAGCGCGGCCACGCGACACGCGGGGTGCGCACCACGGGAGGATCGCGATGCGAGTGGGAACGACGCTCCTCGGAGCGCTGGTGGTTCTGGCTGGCGCGCTGGGGCCCCTTGTGGCGCCCGCCCAGACGGTGGTGGACGACGCCGCGCTCACCGACGAGACCGACGGCCGCAACTGGCTGGGCTTCGGACGCACCTACAGCGAGAAGCGGTTCAGCCCGCTCACGGAGGTGAACGACCAGACCGTGGGCGGTCTCGGCCTCCAGTGGTTCCTCGACCTCCCCGAGGACAAGACCCTCGTCTCGACGCCCCTCGCCGTCGACGGCGTGCTCTACTTCACCGGCTCCTACAGCAAGACGCGCGCGGTCGACGCGAAGACCGGGACGATCCTCTGGGAGTACGACCCCGAGTCGATCGAACACGCCGGCGATCGGCTGCAGAACATGTGGGACACGAGCCGGGGTCTCGCCTACTGGAAGGGCAAGGTCCTCATCGCGACGATCGACGGCCGTCTCGTCGCCCTCGACGCCAAGACCGGCAAGCGGCTCTGGGAGACGATGACCGTCGACCCGAAGAGCGCCCTCTACATCACCGACGCGCCCAAGGTGTTCCGGGACAAGGTGCTGATCGGAAACGGTGGCACCGAGCACACCGCGGCGCGCGGCTACGTCACCGCCTACGACGTGAACACGGGCGAGCAGGTCTGGCGCTGGTGGGTCGTCCCGGGGAATCCCGCCGATGGCTTCGAGAACGAGGCCATGGAGATGGCCGCCAAGACCTGGACCGGCGATTGGTGGCGCTACGGCGGAGGCGGAAACGTATGGCACGGCATCACTTACGACCCTGAGTTCAACCAGATCATCATGGGCACCGGGAACGGCACCCCGTGGAACCGCAAGATCCGCAGCCCGGGCGGAGGCGACAATCTCTTTCTGTGCTCGCTGGTGGCACTCGACGCCGACACCGGCGAGTACAAATGGCACTACCAGGAGACGCCGGGCGAGACCTGGGATTACAACTCGACCCAGGACGTCATCCTGGCCGATCTCGAGATCGGCGGAAAGACCGTGAAGGCGCTCCTCCACGCGCCGAAGAACGGCTTCTTCTACGTGATCGACCGCAAGGACGGATCGTTCATCTCGGCCGAGAAGATCGCCAAGGTGACCTGGGCCTCCCACGTCGATCCGAAGACCGGGCGTCCCGTCGAGAACCCCGAGGCGCGCTACGAGGACGGCGAAGAGCTGGTGTGGCCGAGCACGATCGGTGCCCACAACTGGCACGCCATGTCCTACAACCCGATGACCGGGCTCGCATACCTCCCCACCATCGAGATGCCGGGTCTCTTCTCCGACAAGGGCGTCGACCTGAAGGCCTGGCGGTCCGAGGACTTCCGGATGCGCTTCGGGGTGACCTTCGAGGGCGACACCCCCGAGGACTACGGATCGGCGACGCTCCTCGCCTGGGACCCGGTGAAGCAGCAGAAAGCGTGGTCGATCAAGCTCCCGCCCAGCTGGAACCCGGGCACCCTCACCACCGCCGGCAACCTGGTCTTTCAAGGTCAGGCCGACGGAGATTTCGTCGCCTACAACGCGCAGGACGGCACCGAGCTCTGGTCGGTCAACGTGGGGGTCGGCGTCTCCGCGCCCGCGGTCACCTACGAGGTCGAGGGCCAGCAGTATGTCTCGCTGTTGGTGGGCTGGGGTGGCGGCGGCACGATCTTCGGCACCCACGCGGCCCAGCACGGCTGGCCCTACCGGGTGCACCCGCGACGGCTCCTCACCTTCGCGCTGGGCGGATCGGTGGCGATGCCTCCCTCTCCGCCGCCGGCCTTCGCCAAGCCGATCGACGACCCCTCGATCGAGATCGACCCGAAGCTCGCCACCGCTGGCGCCGAGGTCTGGACCGAGTCGTGTCTGTGGTGCCACGGAGCGGGGGCCGTCTCGGGTGGGAAGGGCCCGGACCTCCGCGAGTCGCAGATCGCGCTGCGCTACGACTCCTTCGAGGCGATCGTGAAGAACGGCAACCTGGCCAACGGGATGCCGCGCTTCCGGGGCCACAGCGATCTCGAGATCCAGCAGCTCTACCACTACGTGCGCCGGGAGGCGCGCAGGGCGCTGGAGCAACGCGAGCAGGCGAAGCTCGACTAGCGCGGGGTCGCGACCGCGGCGCGGTAGTCGGCCACGGCGCGTTGGTACGCCGCCTGGGTCTCGATCAGGTCCACGGCGGCGTCGGCCGCCTGCAGCTCGCGGATGTTGACGTCGATGAGATTGCTCAAGCCGAGGGTGAGCTTCCGCTCCTCGGCGTCCCGGAGCCGCAGGGCCAGATCCCGGTTGCGCCGCGCGGCGGCGGTCTGCGCGAAGGTGGCTTCGATATTGGCCATCGCGCTCCGGATCTCCGCCCCGATCCGTTCTCGTGCGAAGCGTTCCCGGTTCTCCAGCCGCGAGAGGCGCGCCTCGGCACTCAGCACCTGCCCGCGGGCCCTGCGACGCTGCACCGGCAACTCGAGACGCAGGAGGGCCTTCACCTCGGTATCGCCCCGGGGGCCGTTCGAGATGGTGCCCTCGCTCGAGATGCCCGGCTTGTCGCTCCCGAAATCGCGCGATCCCTCTACGCGGAGGTCGAGGGCGGGCAGCAGCTCGTTGCGCGCGAGCTCGAGATCGACCTCGAGGCGTTCGCGCTCGAGGGCGAAGCGGCGGAGGAGCGGGTGGCCCTCCGTCGCGCGCGCGAGATCCGACTCGAAGGCGTTCCGGTCGGGTTCGGGCTCGGGGGGGAACTCGAGCGGAAGCTGCTCCTCCGCGGCGATCACCGGCTGGCCCTGGGGGTCGCGCAGAAAGAGCGAGAGGCCGATCGCGGCCTGCTCGGCGTCGCGTTCGGCGCCGCGGAGCCGGATGCGGCGATCGATGATCAGCCGTTCGTTGTCGACCAGGTCGATCGAGGGCAACGCGCCCCGTTCGACCCGGCCCGCGATCTGATCCTGCCGGCGCTGCGCGACGTCCAGGAGCTGGCGGGCGACCTCGACGTTGCGGCCCGTGGCCACCCAGGTCCAGTAGGCGACGCTCGCCGCCCGCGTGAATTCGATCTGCTGCAGGTCGATCTCGGGCTCGACGAGGCGTCGGTCGATCTGGCCCTGGGCGAGGCGCGCGCGGGGCTCGTCGGTGCGTCCGCCCCGGAGCAGCGGGAGCTCGATCCCCCCGCGCAGCTCGCCGTCCCGCTTCGTCTGGATGCCACCGTCGTAGGCGGCGAAGTCGCCCCGACCGATGCGGTAGCCGCCGAAGAAGCGGGCCCCCCAGAGCCGGGTGGGCTGTTCCAGGAGGGCGTCGCCCGA
>JANQRO010000352.1 GCA_028284525.1 Myxococcota bacterium
ATCGAGGTCTGGGGCAGGAGCAGCACGATGAACCGCTCGGGAGGCGCGGTGATGCGGGCGGTCGCCCACTTCGGCCTCGCCGAGCCCGGATCGCTCCTCGTGGTCTACGACGACCTCGATCTCCCCTTCGGTCGCCTGCGGCTGCGGGGTGCCGGCGGTGCCGGGGGGCACCGGGGTCTGAGCGACATCCAGCACGCCCTCGAGCGCAGCGACATGCCCCGGCTGCGCGTCGGGATCGGCCACCCCGGGCCGGAGGGCGACGTCGTCGACTACGTGTTGTCGCCCTTCTCGGCGGCCGAGACCGCCGCCCTCGGCCCCCTCCTCGGGCGCGGGGCCGACGCGCTGGACGACATCCTGCGCCACGGGGTCGCCGCGGCGATGAACCGGGTCAACGCGCCGCCGGAGGGTCTCACTCCGACCGACGCCTGAAGGTCCCGACGCGTGGCCGCGCAGCCGCGCGGGACCCGGCCGGGCGTCTCGCGACGACGGAGGGCCCCGGCGGCCTGCGCTACCGTCGCGCGCCGCGGGGCGTGCCAGGGCGTCGCGCTAGCGCCGCTGCGCGCGAGGATCCCATGAGCAGTCTGCAGCCCACCCCTGATCGGCCGCGCCTCGTCGTCCTGCTGACGCGACCCTTCCAGCGCTTCTTCGCCCTCGAAGCGGCGAGCAGCATCCTGCTCCTGCTGATGACGATCACCGCGCTCGTCTGGGCCAACTCGCCCTTCTACGACTCGTACCACCATCTCTTCCACGGTGACCCGGCCCACCCCGAGGACTACCTCACCATCGCGTTCCTCGGCGTCGGGCTCTCGATGCCCCTGGGGCACTGGGTGAACGACGCCCTGATGGCGATCTTCTTCTTCGTCGTCGGCATGGAGATCAAGCGCGAGCTCGTCTACGGCGAGCTCTCCAACCGCCAGCGCGCGATGCTTCCGGTGGTCGCCGCCCTGGGTGGGATGGTGGTCCCCGCGTCGATCTACGTTGCCTTCCACCTGGGGGGACCGGCGATCAACGGCTGGGGCATCCCGATGGCGACCGACATCGCCTTCGCGGTGGCGGCCCTCTCGGTGTTCGGGTCCCGGGTGCCGCCGGGACTCAAGGTCTTCCTGCTGGCGCTCGCGATCGCCGACGACATCGGCGCCGTCGCCGTGATCGCGGTGTTCTACACCGAGGACCTCCATCCCTACTACCTGCTCTACGCGGGGCTTGGTCTATTGGGAATCATGGGGATGAACAAGGCCGGAGTCCGCGCCTACGGGCTCTACCTCGCGGCTGGCGGGTTCGTCTGGTACTTCACCCACCATTCCGGCGTGCACGCGACGATCGCCGGGGTGGCGATCGGGTTCCTCACCCCCGCGCGCCGCGACCTTCCCGACGACCACCACGAGACCCTGATCGAATCGGGCAGTCACCTCCTCGAGCGGCTGCGCGAGCTCATCACCGGCGGGGACGATCACGAGGGCCACCACCGCCACCACGTGAGCCGCGAGCTCGGGGTGATCGGGCGCAGCTCCCTCTCGCCCCTGGACCACCTCACCAACCTGCTGCACCCCTGGGTGGCCTTCTTCATCATGCCGGTCTTCGCGCTCTCGAACGCCGGAGTGCCCTTCACCCCGGAGACGCTGGGCGATCCCATGGCGATGCGCGTCGGGACCGCGGTGGCCCTGGGCCTGCTGATCGGCAAGCCGATCGGAGTGACCCTCTTCTCCTACATCGCGGTCAAGAGCGGCATCGCGGTGCTGCCCCGCAACTGCAACTGGACGGCGATCGCGGCGACGGGAGTCCTGGCGGGAATCGGCTTCACCGTCGCGCTCTTCGTCACCACCCTGGCCTTCAAGGAATCCAGCTTCATCGACGGCTCGAAGATCGGCATCCTGAGCGGGTCGTTCCTGGCCACGGTGATCGGGATGGGCCTGCTCTCGCGCTCGCTGCCCCGCGATGCCGCCTGAACCCACGCGTTGCGCCCCGACCCGCCCGACGGCGCCCCAGAGCACCCGAGCCGACCGTTTGGCCGGACGAACGCCGCGGGTCTAGACTCGACCGAGACACGGAGAACGACATGGCAGACGACAACGGCAACGGCGCGCGCAGCGGCGCTCAGAGCTTCGAGATCAAGGTGGGTCTCGCCGAGATGCTGAAGGGCGGCGTCATCATGGACGTCACGACCCCGGAGCAGGCGAAGATCGCCGAGGACTCGGGCGCGGCGGCGGTCATGGCCCTCGAGCGGGTCCCGGCGGACATCCGGCGGGACGGTGGAGTGGCCCGGATGGCGTCGATCGCGGTCATCGAGGCGATCCAGCGCACGGTCTCGATCCCCGTCATGGCGAAGGTGCGCATCGGTCACTTCGTCGAGGCGCGGGTGCTCGAGTCCCTGGGGGTGGACTTCATCGATGAGAGCGAGGTGCTGACCCCGGCCGACGAGGAGCACCACGTCTGGAAGCACGACTTCCGCTCGCCCTTCGTGTGCGGCGCGCGCAACCTGGGAGAAGCGCTGCGACGCATCGCCGAGGGCGCCGCGATGATCCGGACCAAGGGAGAAGCGGGGAGCGGCAACATCGTCGAGGCGGTGCGTCACCTGCGAAGCGTGATGGGCGAGATCCGCAGCCTGACCGCACTGGCTCCGGAAGAGCTCCCGACCCGCGCCAAGGAGCTGGGGGCCCCGGTCTCCCTGGTCCAGCAGGTGGCCGAGACGGGTCGTCTCCCGGTCCCGAACTTCGCGGCGGGCGGCGTGGCGACGCCCCCCGACGCGGCGCTCTGCCGCGCACTCGGCGCCGAGGCCGTCTTCGTCGGCTCCGGGATCTTCAAGAGCGACGATCCCGAGCGCCGCGCTCGCGCCGTGGTGCGCGCCTGTACCCACTGGGACGAGGCCGGCGAGGTGCTCGACGCGTGCCGGGGTCTCGGCAAGGCGATGGACGGCATCGAGATGTCGGAGCTCTCCGAGGAGCAGCGGCTGGCCAACCGGGGCTGGTAGCGACCCCCTTGCCCCGCGTCGGTGTGCTCGCCGTCCAGGGGGACGTAGAGGCGCACGCTCGCGCCCTGGCCCGGGCGAGCGCGGAGGCCGTCCCGGTCCTGCGCCCCCACGACCTCAAGGAGGTCGAGGCCCTCGTCCTGCCCGGGGGCGAGAGCACGACCATCGCCAAGGGGATCGAGCGTCTCGGTCTCGCGGACGCCCTGCGGGGCTTCCCCGGGCCGGTGCTCGGGACCTGCGCCGGGGCGATCCTGCTGTCCCGCGAGGCGCGCAACCACCCGGTGCCGACCCTGGGTCTGCTGGACGCCGTGGCCGAGCGCAACGCCTACGGCACCCAGGTGGATTCATTCGCCGATCGGGTCGACCTGGGGGCCGCGGAGGGTCTGGCGGACCTCCGCTGCGTCTTCATCCGCGCCCCCCGCTTCGCCGCCCTCGGACCCGGGGTCGAGGTGTTGGCCCGGGTCGATCGCGCCCCGGTGCTGGTCCGCGAGGGGCGGGTGCTCGCCGCCACCTTCCACCCCGAGCTCACCCCGGACCCCCGGGTCCACACCCTGTTGCTCGGGGCGATTTGACTCTGCTATCCATGGGCGCCCCGCACCCGCAAGCCCCGGATTTGTGCCGGGATGTCGGGTGCTTGCATCCTCGGTTCTGCGCGGCCACCAGCGGTCGGCGGAGCCCGGAGCGCGTCGCCGGCGGCTCCGACCGGGAGGACCGATGCACGAGTACGACACCACCTTCATCGTCCAGCCAGAGATCACCGAAGAGGGTCGCGAAGCGCTGATCCAGCGCCTCGGCGAACTCCTCGAGCGCGCCGGCGCGACGCCCCTCGACGTCGACGACATGGGCAAGAAGAAGCTCGCGTACGAGATTCGCGACTTTCAGAAGGGCCACTACCTCTCGCTCTTCTACCTGGACGACGGCAAGGCGGTGTCCGAGCTCGAGCGCAGCATGCGGCTCGACGAGTCGGTGCTGCGTTTTCTCACCGTGCGCAAAGAAGACGAGGTGATCGACGTCGAGGCGCGCAAGGCCCGCGCCGTCGAGGCCGAGCGCATCCGCAAGGAGCGCGCGGTGGAGCGCGCCCAGCGCGAGGCCGAAGAGCGCGCCGCTCGGGAGGCCGCCCGGCTCGAGGCCGAGGCGGAGGCGGCGCAGCGCGCCGAGGCCGAGGCCGCGGCGGGCACCGGTGAGAGTGAGGAGACCGGTGACGAGGGCGCGACCGCGTCCGAGGCGCCTCCCGCTCCCGCGCCCGAGGCGGAGCCCAGCTAGGAGATTCGCATGCGGCAGGTGCGCGTGATTCTGAGCGAAGACATCCCGAGTCTCGGCGAGGCCGGCGAGCTGGTGAACGTGAAACCCGGCTACGCCCGCAATTATCTGATCCCGCAAGGCAAGGCGATTCCCGCCACCGAGTCGCGGATGGCCGAGCTCGAGCACCACCGCCGCGTCGTCGCGGAGAAGGTGGCCCGCGATCTCAAGGAGCTCCACCAGCAGAAGCGCGCTGTCGAGGGGGCCGTGGTCGAGATCTCCGCGCAGATCGGCGAAGAGGGCAAGCTCTTCGGGTCGGTGACGACGGCGCAGATCGCCGAGCACCTCGCCCAGCAGGGCCACGAGATCGATCGCCGCAAGCTCGACCTGCCGGAGCCGATCAAGGAGGCCGGCGAGTTCGAGATCCCGCTCCGTCTGCACCGGGAAGTCACCGCGACGATCAAGGTCAAGGTGGTGGGCGCGGTCTAAGTTTCGCTGCCCGTCCGCAGCACTTTCGTGTACAACTGTCGATCGGTGGGGGGGTCACCGTGTCGAGTGCGTTCGAGCCGGGGATGTCGGGGGCGGAGCGCGGCGGCGCCGCGGCGTCGACAGGGCGGGTGCCGCCCCACGACCTCGACGCCGAGAAGGCGATCCTCTCGGCGCTGCTCCTCGACAACACCGCGATCCACGCCGTCTACACCGAGGTCAAGCCGGGCGACTTCTACCACCCGGTGCACGCCTCGTTGTACCGGGCGATGGTGGCGATCAAGGACGAGGGTGCGCCGGTCGACCTGCACACCCTCTCGGACTACCTGAACCGTCACAAGCTCCTCGACTCCGTCGGCGGGCCGGTCGGGCTCGCCGAGATCGCCGACTACGAGGCGACGGCGGCCAACGTCCAACACCACGCGCGCATCGTGCGGGGCGCCGCGGTCAAGCGCGCCGTGATCCGCGCCGCCACCGAGGTGGTGGAGGCGGGCTACGACTCCCCGGACGCCGCCGACCGTCTCCTCGACCACGCCGAGTCGAAGATCTTCGAGATCAGCCAGGAGACCGCTCGCGAGACCTTCCGCAGCCTCCAGGAGGAGATGCAGAGCACCTTCGACTTCGTCGAGGCGCTGATGGGGCGCGGCGGAGAGCTCACCGGGGTGCCCACCGGGTTCAAGGAGCTCGACGAGAAGACCGGCGGTCTCCAGCCCGGTGAGCTGATCATCCTGGCCGCGCGGCCCAGCATGGGCAAGACCGCCCTCGCCCTCAACATGGCGCGCAACGCCGCGGTCCAGCACGGCAAGAAGGTCGCGGTGTTCTCTCTCGAGATGACCGCCCAATCGTTGGTGTTGCGTCTGCTCTCCTCGGAGGCGGAGCTCGACGCCTCGAAGTTCCGCAGCGGCTACATCAGCACCCACGACCACACGAAGCTGGCCCGGGCGGCGAGCCGTCTCCAGGACGCCGAGCTCTGGATCGACGACAGCGGCACGATCACGGTGCTCGAGATGAAGGCCAAGTGCCGTCGCATGAAGGCCGAGCGCGGGCTCGACCTGGTGATCGTCGATTATCTCCAGCTCGCCCACTCCGACGGGCGCTCCGAGCGACGCGAGCAGGAGATCTCGGAGATCAGCCGCGGGCTCAAGGCCCTGGCCAAAGAGCTCGAGATCCCCGTCGTCGCGCTCTCGCAGCTGAACCGCGGCCCCGAGAACCGCACCGGGCGCGACAAACGCCCGATGCTGGCCGACCTGCGCGAGTCGGGGGCGATCGAGCAGGACGCCGACGTGATCGCGTTCATCTACCGCGACGAGGTCTACAACCGCGACGACGAGTCGGTGCGCGGGCTGGCCGAGCTGATCGTCGCCAAGCAACGCAACGGCCCGACGGGCACCGTCGAGCTCACCTTCCAGTCGCGCTTCGCCCGT